>JALWYO010000122.1 GCA_026992735.1 Deltaproteobacteria bacterium | reverse complement strand
GCGTTAATCAGCTTCTGTGACTTATGTTTTCCTTTACATGTGATTTGTTTCAGTTCCTCTCGTTCTTCTGCAGTCAATGTCACTGTAAACTTCTTCATGTGCAAACCTCCATGATTGATTATGAAAAAGTTTACCGTTTTTTATGCGACAGTACAAGGTTGACATGACACTAGATAACTCGTTATAAAAAAACAGCACAAGAGGGAATTATGATGAAAAGGCAGATGTATAGGGAATACGATGCGGAGTTAATGAGGCGAGCGGTTCAGCTGAGTATGTAAAAAAGGGAAATCAGCCTTTTCCGACAATAGGAAACAGTTACTGATAGCGGATTCCCCAACTTACTGAAAAAAACAAATGGTGCCGGAGGTGAGAGTCGAACTCACACGGACCAGGGTCCACTGGATTTTGAGTCCAGCGCGTCTACCAATTCCACCACTCCGGCACGGCAATCAGTGCCCCTTTGTTACCATTTAGCAATGGTGCTGTCAATTCTACGCCATCCTATTTTTTTGAAACACAGGCCCCGCATTTTCTACATTTTCCAAGGTCGCAAAAAGAAGTTTCCACACCTCTTGCAGCCTTTTGCCACTGGCTGTAGAGAAACTCTCTCTTCACCCTGTGGTGGATGATTTCCCAGGGAAAACATTCATCCTTATTCCGCGCCCTGATATATTGCCCTGCCAGCGGCAGCATAGCCCTGGCGGTCTGCTTGCTGCCTTTCCCCTTCAGCCTTGAAAGAACAAGAGTCTGGCCAAGTTCCCTGCCACCCCGGCTCAGTACAGCTTGAATGAAGGCCTTCCGCCATGAATCAAAACGCAGCCTGACATTTGGAACCCCGGCGAGACCCTTCCTGATCACTTGCCGCCTCCTTTCAATGATGTCCTGTTGCACAAACCCCGCCCATTGAAACGGGGTCCAGGCCTTTGGCACAAAAGTGGATATAGAGACCGTAAGATGCCCGAGAGTCCCCCTGCCCTTTCCAGCTGAAACAAGCATAGTTAGAATCCTCCTGCTTAGACGCACTATCTCTTCTGCATCATTATCCTCCTCAAAGGGGAGCCCGAGCATGAAATACACCTTGAGATTCCTGATACCTGCAGAAAGCAGTATATCACAGGCCGTCAGGAGCTGTTCTTCTGTAAGGTTTTTATTGAGAACCTTTCTCAGCCTTTCAGAACCTGCTTCTGCGGCAATAGTCGCCGTCTTCGAACCCGAAGCTGCAAGAACAGCTGCAAAGTCTTCAGTCACTGCATCAGCCCTGAGC
This sequence comes from Deltaproteobacteria bacterium, assembly GCA_026992735.1. Classification (GTDB taxonomy): domain Bacteria; phylum Desulfobacterota; class Dissulfuribacteria; order Dissulfuribacterales; family QOAL01; genus QOAL01. Next base: position 9,230 of record JALWYO010000122.1, on the reverse strand, counting down.
GATGAGAAACCGAGCTGATATTTCTTTTCCAGCATGGCGGCTGTCAGGTCACAAAAACCTTTCTTATCCAAAAATTCCAGGCCCACAAGCCCGATCTTGCTGGAATTTCCCGCAAGGGCAAGGGTGTTGAATATGCTTTCTATTGGCCAGGGCCTCGGAGGCCGGTAAACATATCCGGCAGCACAAAAACGGCAGCCCCTCCCGCATCCTTTGCTTACTTCGAGCAGGAAGGTGTCTGAAAAAGCGGCATCTTCAGACATGACCACAGAATGCGGCAGGACAGCAGGAGGATTTTCCTCTATGGCAGGTATTACCCTGTAACGTTCTTTATTCCGGACATGTTTTTCTGCAGAGCTGTTGCAGACATTCTGGTGCAGGACAGGAACATATACGCCCTGGCAGGAAGATGCCAGGGACTCAAGGATATCCACCTTTTTCCTGCCGGAGAAGATGGCGCCAGCCTCCAGGAATTCTACCAATGAAGGACATATTGCCTCGAAATCTCCCAGAAGAAACCCGTCCACAATGGACGACAAGGGTGCCGGGTTTATCTGGCAGGCAATGCCTCCCGCCAAGACAATAGGGGCATCTGATGCCCTGCTATCGCTGAAGACGCCGATTCTGCCTGCAGCCAGCACAAGCGGCACGTTAAGGTAGCTGTACTCAAAGCTTATGGAAAAGACGATCAGATCGAATTCCCACAGTGCACGGCTGGACTCCAGTGACCGGATATCCTTGCCATAAACAAGGGATTCCGGCAGGAAAAACCTTTCAGCAACTATCTGGTCAAATTGATTAAAAAGCTCGTAGACTCTCTGAAATCCCAGGTTTGACATGCCCAGGGAATAAGAATCAGGAAAGACCAGCGCAATAGAAATGCGGTTTTCCCAGCGCTTTCTGATAACGCCGGTCTCGTGCAGCTTCCTGGGTGTGTGCGGTTTCAAGCCCTGGCAGGCCGTAGAAGAAAAGGCCTTGCACCTGTATCAGTCGCCATTGTTTTCACCGTCCATTTTGGCCAGATCCTCAAAACGAATATCAATGCCAAGGACCCCGACTATCTCGTCATTTTCATCCCTGATGGGCCCGGACACGGTTATGCAAAGGGCATTGGTAATCCTGGAGGTGTAGAAATCAGAGACATGTATCTTGCCATCCTTTATAGGGGCAATGAACCAGGGCCTGCCGGAAAAATCACTGTCAAGCTGGAAGGAGGCATACTTGCTTCTGTCCTCTATGTGAGTGATGTTGTGGGTAATTTTTTCACCATCTGCGTTTACCACGTAAAGGAACTGAATGAAGGGGTTCTCATCCAGTACCCTCTTGAGTAGCGGTTCCATACGATTCGGGTCCATGGACCTGATTTCCGGACTGTCCACCAATTCTTCGATAAGGTGGAATGCCAGATTGTGAGCCTGTTGTTTCAGCCTGTCAAAATCAGAGGTAAACAGCTCAGGCAGGTATTTTCTTGCCAGGGCCGCCATCTCTGATTTAGACATGGACGTGACCCTGCCCTGATCATACTGCTTCATTATCTGTTTATATATCTTGATTACTCCGGGATGCCTCTTGTCAATCTGGTTCTTGCTGGTCAGGCCCAGGTGCGTATTGATCCAGTGAGCAATACCAGCGGTACCAGATGTGTCAGAGATTATAACTGAGACAGGCCTTTTAAGGATTTTAGTGGTGTCAAATATATTGTAGATTTCCTCATTTTTGAGTAGGCCATCGGCATGCACACCTGCGCTGGTCGCATTGAAATCCTCTCCAACCAGGGGATAGTTTGAAGGAATTTGCACCTTGAGTTCCTTGACGAAATACTCGGCCATCTCGGTAATGACCCTGGTATCTATGCCGTCAGTTTCTCCCTTCAGGGCAATTCTTTCTATCAACAAGGCTTCCAGAGGTGTATTGCCGGTCCTCTCGCCAAATCCAAGAACCGTACCATTTATCGCACCACATCCGTAGAGCCATGCGGTGGTAGCATTGATTACCACCTTGTGAAAATCATTGTGGCCATGCCATTCCAGCAGCTCCCCGGGCACTCCTGCATCATCTATCATTGCCCGCACCACCTTGGGGACGCTCCTGGGAAGGGCGGCACCCGGATATGTGACCCCGTAACCCATGGTGTCGCACATTCTTATCTTCACGTCTATGCCTGACGCTTCCCTGAGCTTCATAAGCTCGATGGCAAATGGAACACAGAAACCATAGATATCTGCCCTGGTTATATCTTCAAAATGACACCTTGGCGTAATACCCAGTTCCAGGGCGGCCTCTACAATGGACAGATAGGCCTTCATGGCCTTCTTTCTCGTCTTTTTGAGTTTCAGAAATATATGATAGTCAGAGGCAGAGGTAAGTATCCCTGTCTCCTTCAGCTCCATATCCTTGACTAACTTTAGATCCTCTTTCTTTGCCCTGATCCACCCTGTAACCTCAGGATACCTGTAGCCCTTCTCGATACAGGCCGCCACTGCCTGCTTGTCCTTCTCAGTGTACAGGAAAAATTCGGACTGACGGATGATGCCCTTGGGGCCACTCATCCTGTGCAGAAAATCGAAGATCTTGCTGATCTGTTCCACCGTGTAAGGCGGCCTTGCCTGCTGGCCGTCCCTAAACGTGGTATCCGTGATAAGCATATCCCTGCACGGCTGCGGCACAAGGTACTTGTTGTCAAAGGCTATGCGGCATACTTCATCGTATGGGAACAAATCCCGCATCAGGTCCGGCTCTTTCACGTCTTCAAGGGGATGGTCCTCTATATAATTCAACAAACCTCTTTCGTGATTCCATTTTATCATATTTATCTCCTTTAATGCTGTGGTGTTTTCTCTTCCCTCTTCCAGTCAGGCCTGAGGTAAAGATCTGCCAGCTGCGCCATGCTGACCCCGGCAGGGGCATTGGTCATAAGGCACTGTGCCTTCTGGGTCTTGGGAAATGCTATGACATCCCTGATGGTATCACGGCCTGCCATGAGCATGACCAGCCTGTCCAGCCCAAAGGCTATACCGCCGTGAGGCGGTGCCCCGAGGGTAAGGGCCTCCAGGAGAAAGCCGAATTTCTCCCGGGTCTCTTCGTCGCTGATATTCAAGGCCTTGAAAACCCGTTCCTGGATGGATTCCTGGTGAATACGGATGCTGCCGCCGCCTATCTCTATACCATTGAGTACAAGATCATAGGCCCTGGAACGCACCCTTGCGGGATCGGTTTCCAGGAAATCCAGGTCTTCCTTGTTGGGTGCGGTAAAGGGATGGTGCAGTGCCTTGAACCTGTTTTCATCCTCGTCGAACTCCAGCAAGGGGAAATCCGTTACCCATACAAAGTTGAATCCCTCTTCCGGCAGGAGGCCCCTGCGCCTTGCCAGCTCCAGCCGCAACTCGCCCAGCACCCTGTACACCGTGTTCCTGGAATCTGCGCCAAAAAAGAGTATATCGCCGGGTACTGCCTGAAGTTTATCCATTACCGCCGCCTGTTCCCCGGCCTTGAAAAACTTGGCTATGGGAGACTGCCAGCTTCCATCTTCCTTTATCTTTACCCAGGCCAGCCCTTTTGCACCGAAGGACTGGGCAAATTCGGTGAGCACGTCCAGGTCTTTCCTGGACAGGTCTGCCATGCCCTTTGCGTTTATGGCCTTTACCACTCCACCTGTCTCTGCAATGGTATTGAAGACCTTAAGGCCGCATCCAGCCGCAATATCGGTTATGTCAACCAGCTCAAGGCCGAACCTGGTATCAGGCCTGTCTGTGCCAAAGCGCTCCATGGCCTCCTGGTAAGTAAGTCTGGGGAACGGGGGGCTGAGCTCTGTGTCCAGGGCAGCCTTGAAGATATGGGCTATCAACCCTTCTATCAGCTCTATAATATCTTCCTCTGTAACAAAGGACATCTCCATGTCCAGCTGGGTAAACTCAGGCTGCCTGTCTGCGCGCAGGTCTTCGTCCCTAAAACAGCGCACTATCTGGTAGTATCTTTCCATCCCTGCTATCATCAATATCTGCTTGAAAAGCTGAGGAGACTGCGGCAAGGCATAAAACCTGCCTGGATGCACCCTGCTGGGAACCAGGTAGTCTCTGGCGCCTTCGGGTGTACTCCTGGTCAGCATTGGTGTCTCTATTTCCAGGAAATCATTCCTGTTGAGATATTCCCTCATTGCCTGGCAGACACGGTGCCTCAGCGTAAGGTTTTCCACCATGTGAAACTTTCTGAGATCAATATACCTGTATTTGAGGCGCACGCTCTCTGAGACCTCCTTTTCCTCGTCCAGCGGAAATGGAGGGGTTTTGGATGTGTTCAGTATCCTGAGCTCATTGCAGGCCACTTCCACCATGCCTGTCTTGATCTTTGGATTCTCCATGCCTTCAGGACGCCTGCGCACCCTGCCCTTCACGGCAATAACATATTCGCTTCTGAGAGAATGGGCCTTCTGGTGGGAGGCCTCATCCACCTCGGGTGCAAAGACCACCTGGGTGATGCCTTTCCTGTCCCTCAAGTCAACAAATATGAGCCCGCCATGATCACGCCTCTTGTGAACCCACCCCATCAGTATCACCTCTGACTCGAGGCTCTCCTCCGTAATACTGTAACAGTCATGGGTGCGTTGCAGCCCTCCCATTGATTCCATAGCCTTATTCTCCTGCCTTTTCTTTGCTTATCTTTTCAACCAGCGCCTCAGGGAGGTCATCAAGCCCGATCTTTTCCTGCTCTCTGGTCCTCATATCCCTGAGCACTGCCTCCTCGTCGTCCAGCTCCTGTTCGCCTATGATGAGACAGTACCTTGCACCAGACTTGTCTGCCTGCTTCATCTGTGCCTTTAGGCTTTTGTCCTCGAAGGAGAATTCCACTCCTATGCCATGACGTCTCAGGTGGCCGATCCAATAATATGCCTCATCCCTGGCATCTCTTCCCAGGGCAGCGATAAAAAGATCCAGGGGTTGCCTGGCCTCCTGCTGGCCAAGAAGCAGGAGCAGCCGCTCCACTCCAATGGCCATGCCCACTCCTGGCACATCAGGGCCTCCCATGAGCTTTACAAGGCCATCATAGCGCCCTCCGGCAGCCACTGTACTCTGGGCTCCGAGATTACGGGAAATTATCTCAAAGGTTGTCCTGGTATAATAGTCCAGTCCCCTCACAAGGGTGGCATTCTGCACAAAGGGCACGCCGTAGGCCTCGAGGATGTCCAACACGTATCCCAGGTGGGTTGCACAGTCAGGGCAAAGGTAATGCCGGATGACCGGGGCAAACTTCAGGTTACGCTGGCAGTCCTCGTTCTTGCAGTCAAATATCCTCATGGGATTTGTCTTCATGCGCCGCTGGCAGTCCTCGCACAGGTCCTGGCTGTTGTTTTCGAGATAGAACTTCAAATCTTTCCTGTGAAGAGGACGGCACTCCGGACAGCCAAGAGAATTGATTTCTACCAGGAGATCATCAGGGCCGGTAAGCCTGGTCAATATCTCCCAGGCAAGCCATATAATCTCAGCATCTGCTGCAGGTTCTGACGAGCCGAGATACTCCACGTTTACCTGGTGAAACTGCCTGAGCCTGCCCTTCTGTGGCCGCTCGTGCCTGAACATCGGCCCCATGGTAAAAAGCTTGAGCAGCGGAGACTTGCCGTACAGCTTGTGTTCCACCACTGCCCTGATTATACCGGCCGTTGCCTCAGGCCTCAGTGTCAGGGATTCGCCATTACGGTCATGGAAGGTGTACATCTCCTTTTCAACTATGTCCGTATGTTCTCCAATCCCCCTTTTGAAAACCTCGGTCTTTTCAAGAACCGGGGTCCTTATTTCGCTGATGCCGCAAAGGCCGAATACTTCCCTGGCGCAGTTTTCTATTTTAAGCCTGGATGGCGACTCATCCGGAAGTATGTCCTTGAATCCCCTGACTGCTTTTATCGCCACAGATCTCTCCTCAGTTATTTTTTTAATTAAGGATTTTTATATAAAAAAAACAGGGCCTTATCATGGTATGGCCTGAACATACCGGGCGTACATGATGACTGAACCGGTCTCTAACCCGCCCAGCCCGGGCCTATGCCCAGTAATCTATATCCAAAAGAGATGCAGGCCGATGACTCGGTCTGCGCGAAAGTTTTACGGGGAATATAGCGAATCTTTCGGTTCCCTGGGCAGGGCTTCAGGCAAAAAATTTGTTACACGGTAATATTCCGATCAGGCTCATGATGTAGCCTATACGATGGCCAGCACAAATAAAAATCCTGCATTTTCATGGAAATCAGATGCCATGAAGTCCTTATATTTAATGCAATGCGGTCATAAATTCAAGTTTGCCGTAAAAATACGGGATGCCGTGAATATTCAGCCTGTCATGTTGTAGCAGGCAAAATCCCATGTAGCTGGACGGTTGTGTTGCACTGTATTTCATTTATACTGTTGTCCCTGCTGCATCCCGAATCCGACGATGTATAAAAATCATGGTATCTGCCTGCAGAGTGCGGCAAACACGATAATTCTAATGAGCAAACATCAATCACAAGTCCATACCATGCCTTTGATAATTATTCCCATGATGAGCTACGGAGTCCTGCAGTCATGAATAGACGCGCCAAGGCCATCATGTTCCAGGGAACCGGCTCCGGCGTGGGCAAAAGCATAGTTGCGGCTGCCATGTGCCGGGCTCTTGCAAGACGGGGGATAAAGGTGGCCCCGTTCAAGGCACAGAACATGGCGCTGAACTCCTTTGTCACTGCGGATGGAAAGGAGATGGGAAGGGCCCAGGTATTCCAGGCAGAGGCATGCGGGCTGCTTCCGGACATACGCATGAACCCGGTCCTGCTGAAACCGTCTGCCGATTCAAAGAGCCAGGTTATTCTGATGGGTGAACCATCCGAACATCTTGCCGCAGCCCGTTACTACGAAAGGTCTGAACTGCACTGGCAGGTGGTTTGCCAGGCCTATGACAGCCTGGCCGCTGAATTTGATGCAATAGTCCTGGAAGGCGCTGGCAGTCCGGCTGAGATAAACCTTCAGAAAACAGACATAGTGAACATGCGGATGGCCAACTATGCCGGGGCCGGGGTAGTGATAATTGCCGATATAGACAAGGGCGGCGTATTTGCTGCCATGAAGGGGACCTATGACCTTATCCCTCCTGAATATCGCCACCTGTTAAAGGGCTTTCTTATAAACAAGTTCCGTGGAGATGTCCGCCTGTTAAGACCGGGAATAAAAATGTTCAGGAAAATAGTGCCAATACCTGTCATGGGTGTGCTTCCATGGTTTACAGATATTCATGTGGATGAGGAAGACGGTGTATTTGTAGAGAATCTTGTCTCCAGAGGCCCTGCCGGCGACCTCAGAATTTCTGTTGTAAAACTGCCGCGCATCAGCAATTTCACAGATTTTGCCCCGCTGTCACTTGAACCAGGGGTTGACTTGAGGCTTGCCTCAACCTGGAAAGAGGCTGAGGAAAGCCATGTAATCATCATTCCAGGAACAAAGGCCACTATTTCTGATCTGGAATTTCTCAGGAATACAGGCTGGGTCCGCATGTTCGACAGGTTTCTGTCCAACAGAGGGCTCCTGGTTGGCATATGTGGGGGCTACCAGATGCTTGGCATGACCATCAGGGACGATTCGGGCACAGACGGCACTCCAGGCACTTATGCCGGGCTGGGATACCTTCCGGTTCACACTGTCATGAGACATAAAAAAACCCTCAGGCAGGTAATATTGAACATATCCAGCAGGGCCTTTGGTCAGGCCCCGATTAAAATCAGCGGGTATGAAATCCACATGGGAGATACCTGCCATGCAGGAGATTCGGCAAATAAAACCAGTACAGAGCTGGAAGATATCGGCCTTGGAAAAGGTCTCGGACCACAGACAGGCTTATTTGACATAGAACAGGGCGTAATGGGCACCTATATTCACGGAATATTTGATAACGATGAATTCAGGCAGGTATTTCTGGACCACGCAAGGCAGCGGCACGGCCTGCCTCCACACATATCAGGCCTGAAGTACAGGGAATTCAGGACAGCCCAGTTTGACCGGCTTGCCGACTGGATAGAGAAATCCTCCCGGATCGACACCATGATAGAACTCATGGATAGCTGATCTCTTCATGGAGCACCTCTTCTTTCTTTCAGGCATTGGGGTATGGATACTTACCGCATCCATAATCATGGATTTCTTCCTTGGGGACAGGGAAGACCTGCCCCATCCCGTCAGGCTCATTGGAGCAGCCATAGCAGGTGCAGAAAAGCTGGCCCGTGCAACCCTTCTCCCAGACATGGTTGCCGGCGCCATAATGTCTGTCTGCCTGTCAGGGGGCACCTATCTGTTCTCCTGGATAGTATTTCACCAGATCGAGATGCATCTTCCAGGCGTCTTCTTTTTCCTTTCCGCCACGGCAATCTACTTCTGTATAAGCCTGAGATGCCTGGCTGATGAAGCGCTGAAAGTAACTGCTGCCCTGGAAAAAGGAGAGATTGAAGAGGCCAGGTCATGCATCTCCATGCTGGTAAGTAGGGACACTTCGAGCATGACTGAAGAAGATATATCCAGGGCTGTCATAGAAACCGTTGCCGAAAACCTGGTTGACGGAATAATGTCGCCGTTCTTCTATGCTGCCCTTGGCGGCCCGGCCCTGTGCCTGTGCTTCAAGACGATAAGCACCATGGATTCAATGATTGGGTACAGAAACAGCACCTATCTGTATTTTGGCAGGACTGCGGCAAGGCTGGATGACATTGCCAATTTCATCCCTGCCAGGCTTGCAGCTGTAATCATAGCCGCAGTCGCACCGCTGGCAGGCTCACGCCCCTCCAGGGTACTGGGTTGCGTATCAACCTGTGCCGGCCTGCACCAGAGCCCAAATTCAGGGTATCCAGAGGCTGCCTTTGCCGCTGCCATTGGAGTGAAACTTGGCGGCCCCGTCTCCTACCACGGAAAGCTGCACGATTACCCGGTAATAAACAAGGCTGGCAAGGCTCCATGCATCCATGATATCCGAAAGGCTGTAAACCTCATGTACATGTCCAGCTTCCTGTTTTATGCCATGATCCTCATACCCGGAATGGCAATATCATTAGGATAACGTCGGAATTCCCCTGCCGCTATGGAGCGCAGCGGAATAGCGGTCAGGTGCAATGAACTGTTAGTTGAAATAGTCATGACTTAATCTGACATTCCGTGTATAGTAACGAGATGAAAGGCCCTGCCGAGTGCTGCCGAAGGCTAGTACGAAGGCGGGCCTAAGAAAAGGAGGAA
>JALWYO010000121.1 GCA_026992735.1 Deltaproteobacteria bacterium | reverse complement strand
GTAATGGGTTTTGACGATCTGGTTCTTGTTGATATGCAAAATATTCGCCCGTTCGGCCTGTTCTCGATGATGCGTTTCAAAAAGCTGTCTGAACAGGATGCTTTGACTGGCACAAATCAGACAACACAAGATGAAACCGTTGCCAGTTTGCATGTTGCCTGACACCAGTGTGAAACTGGTTTGACGAAAAGCAAAACAACTTAACACATTGAAATATCAATATTTTATTAATTTTAATGGTGGATTTGGAGGAAAGCCAGTTTCACTTTACCCCGTGATTATCAAGGCATTTCCTGGCCGCTCCCTTTTATTATAATCCTGCACAGCGGCTTGTTGTACCCTGGAAGAAACATGCTTTGCACCTTGCCCTTCCGCGTAAGGAAAACAGCAAATGCTCTCGTTGATTAGTCAGCACCCTGGGACTGCGGTTGCTGTTCAGGTTGCATCTCCGGCGCCTGTCCTTGTCCCTGGGACTGCTCTGTTTTAGCGCGTTCCTCCTTCAGGGACTCTGAAAGCTGTCTCTTTTGCTGCACTATGTTTTCCTTCTGGTACCTGTGGCTGAAGTTCCCTATGGGCCTCTGAAATGTAAACCATGCAGGGTATTCTATGAGCTGCTGCCGGGCAGTATCCTCACTGCCTGAGGGAAGGGTAAATGGCAGGGTTATCACATAGAAAACGGAACCGACAACAGTAGAAACGAGCCCCAGCGGCCTTACCACGACACCGTCCGCCATGACAGCTACAGGGTCCGGGCCATTGCGGTACTTGCCTAGTGTAGCCATAGACTCCAGGGGTAAAAACATGAAAAACGACAATACGCACAGCAGGCATGCCGTTATTCTGAAATATTTACGATTGGTCATGTAAAAGGCCTCCTGTCTCTTTTCCTATTGGAAAGAATACCATACTATACTGCATGCTTCAGGCATCAAGGTAAATAAACAGCAGCGGAGTTGCAAGAATATTGACCAATATAGATTTTTCCGCCATAGACAGCCTGGTGATACAGGCCATTGACACCGGCCTGTTCCCCGGGGCTGCCATGGCCATCGGCACTGAGGCGGGCACGGCCTTCAGGCAATGCTGGGGCAGGCGCTGTTTTGTGCCCTGGTCTGAGAAGATCGGTCCCGGCTCCCTTTTTGACCTTGCATCACTGACCAAGCCCCTGGTTACCGCTGTTTCATGCATGCTGCTCGTGCAGCATGGGGAGCTTTCCCCTGAAGACAGGGTCAGCCGTTTTTTTACGCAGGCTGAAGGACGTATAAGGGAAATAACAGTGGGGCAGCTCCTTTCCCATTCGTCAGGCCTGCGGGCACATGCAAGATTCCATGAACTTCTGACAATTCCAGAACATTTTACCAGGGAGAAACGCCTGGACCTGGTATGCGGGCATATCCTGTCCATGCCCCTGGCCTGTGAGCCAGGGACAAGGGCCATCTACAGTGATCTCGGCTATATCCTGCTTGGACGCATTGTCCAGGAGATTACCGGGCAGCACCTGTTTGAGTTTGCTGGCAGCGAAATCCTTGACAAAGCAGCGTTTCCAGGGATCTGCTGGAAAGGGGGCAGGGACCTTGAACAGGATGCCACCGTTCCGTCCGGCTTCTGTTCCGTGAGAAAGCGGATGCTGCTCGGCGAGGTGAACGATGTCAATGCCTGGTTGCTCAAGGGCTATGCCGGCCATGCCGGGCTGTTTGGCAGCATCGAAGGTGTTGAACGGATGGTATCTGCCATAATGCGCTCCTGTACGGGTGAAAAGGGCCGGTTGCCCATTGATACCCGGGTAATCAGGCGGTTCTGGCAGTCCAGGCCCATGGTGCCTGGCAGCACCTGGCACCTGGGAATGGACTCTCCTTCAGCCAGTGGATCAACTGCAGGCAGATACTTTTCCATGAACAGCATCGGCCATCTGGGTTACACGGGGACATCATTCTGGATAGACATGGATGCCGGACTGTACTGCGTATTCCTGTGCAACAGGACCTTTCCATTTGATACAGCCGAATCCAGGAGCAGGATGAAAAAATTCCGCATACTCATTCATGAATGTGCAAGAAAAAGCCTGGGATCAAACTGAGGAGTAGAGACAGAGTAAGCGTTCACAGGATACCACATCTGCGGTGTTGGCGGGCGTTTGAAGTACAGGGAGTACGACTGCGCACCCGCCGCCTTGCATCTGCGGCACTCTGTGAACGCTTATAGAATGGGGAAGGTGTGCAACAAAAATCGGCATAACCCCGTGATCAGTTACGAGACAGAGACAAGCCTTACCATTGCGAGAGATATTTCTGAACGAACCTTGTCCTGAACGCATCTGCCTTGCCAATGGTGTGCGGGTGTACAGGCAGCCACCTGCCGGGCGGCGGCACTGGAGTAAGCTGGAGATAGGGCGGATAGACTATCTTTTTCACCCCGCTGCCTGGCTCAGGCCCGCCGGGGCTCAGCGAGTCGAATATCACTTCGCCCCTGGCATCTACCCATGAAACAGAGATATCCAGCAAAGGCCTTATGACTGAAAGCCTCCCATCGGCATCAGTGCCGAGGATAACAGGGGACCACCTTCTCTGCAGGAAACCGGCAAACCACAGGCCCGGATAAGGAATGTTGGTGAACTTGTCTGTCATGACAATCGTGCCTGCAGGAGGGATATCTTTCGATCCTGCCCATGCATCCACGAGATGTTCCACCTCGCTGCTTCCCTGGGCCTTTAAAAATCCCCAGTCTTCCAAGTCAGGCTCATCCTGCCTCATGAGGTTTCTTCCCATGTCCAGGGCTGTCCACACTGCATGGCATGATCCGCAGGTAACCCTGGCGCTATCTGCAGGCCTGTGGCCAGGAAAGGCCTGGTCCAGCGCATGACAGCGTCTGCAGGTATCAAAAGCGCTATTGCCATCCCGATCCCTCCCAGGATGAAAGGCCTGTAATCCATGACAGTCAAGACATGACATGCCTGCCTTCCTGTGAACGTCCTGCTGCATGGCAATCCACTCCACACCGTAAGGCCTGGGGATATGATGTCCCTTTACCAGGGGAGCCCGGAAATCTTCCGGGTAATCTTTCTCAAACCTGCCTTCGTAATCCCAGCCCACAAAATTGGCGTAATGACATGCCAGGCAGTTCTTCTCAGCAGGCTCCTTGAATATGGCATGCCCCCTGGATCTTAAATCCATGTGACAGGCAGCACATCCCTTGCCCCTGGCCGTCATGCTGTAGGCATCACCCTTGCAGTAAACATGGCATCTGAGACAGCGCCTTGCCAGCGCATCCATGACAATGGCCCTGGCAGAATCAGGCTGCCTGCTGGCCTTTATGTCTCTAAGCACAGGTGGATTATCACCAGGGAAGAATGCCTTCCATACCGCTCCGATCTCTTTCTTGAGGCTGTAATGCAGGGATTTTCTGGCCGACGCTTCCTCACGGGCATGGCATGTCCCGCAAATCAAGCCGGAATGTTCCGGGTCGGCAGGGCTTTGAACTAGGCCGGCATGGGCCTGGGCCATGGTATAACCCTCGGGATGCCCGGCATGGCATCTGTTACACCTGAAATCATGATACCTGTCCAAGGTGAGCTGATGACATCTCCTGCAGCCTGTCCTGCCAAGCCCGGAATCCCCATAGGGAGGCTGGCAGGCGCAAAGCATGGCCAGGATTAAGCAGCATCCAAGGGTGATTACCCCCCAGCGCAGGAACATTCTTCCTGCCAGCTTCTTATAATCATGACTTTCCATGGTGAATCACAGCATTTTCCTCAAATAGACAAATTGCCCGGGAGCCGACGAGAAATTCCCGTTTTTCGCAACACATTAACGCCAACATGCGTTGCACGTACTTATTGAAAAATTACACATCCTGCTGTCATAACAGGCTGCAATTCTAACTTCAACTATTCACAGAGTATGTCGATTAAAATAATAGTCCAGGTATATTCCGGCTGCCAATATTCTCTCTCTTGTCCCAAGGAGTAAAGCATGCACAAAATACCATACAAAATCTTCGCGTTTCTCTGCCTTTATACAATACTGCTGCCTGGCGCATGCCTTGACGCAAAAGACATACCTGACTCACTCAAGCCCTGGATACCATGGGTAGAGCATGGCCATGAAAAGGAACTTTGTACTCTGGTTTCCGGTAAACTGCGCCTCTGCCAGTGGGCCGGTTCTATATCCATGGAATTCACTGACAGGGGAGGCACCTTCAGGCAGAGATGGAGTATTGAAGCGCCGGGATGGATACAGCTTCCCGGATCTCAGGCACACTGGCCTGTGGATGTAAAGGCCGATGGCATTGCAATAACAGTGGTGAAAAGGGAGGGGAGGCCAGCGGTGTATGTGGATGTTCCCGGAGACATGACCATAAGCGGCAGATTCAAGTGGAATGAACTGCCGACCCACATCGAACTGCCGGATGGCACTGCAGCCATCGCATCCCTGATAATAAACAACAGAGACATCAAATATCCTGACATAAGCGGAACCAGGCTGTGGCTCAGGCAACATGCCACTGAAAAGACAACAGCCCAGAAGAATGCCATTTCCATCAAGGTCTTCCGACGTATCAAGGATTCCGTGCCAATGTTTATCGAGACACTCATAAGGCTCCAGGTCTCGGGCAGGGCCAGGGAAATCGTTCTGGGCTGGAAGCCGCCTGCCGACCAGATACCCTTCAGTCTGAATGCAGCCATTCCTGTCCGCCTCAACAGCGACAGACAGGTCGTGGTAAAGGCCGCCCCGGGCCGCTGGGATATAACCTATGTCACTCGCATAGACCACCCAGTTTACAAGCTGGAACTCGGCAGGCCGGGTTCTCCATGGCCGGATCACGAGTACTGGATATTCCAGGCCCAGCCTGCCCTGAGGGTTGTTTCTGTATCAGGTGTGCCAGCTGTAGATCCGTCTCTTACCGACATTCCTGCCAGATGGCGTTCCCTGCCTGCCTACCTGGTCAATCCGGGCCAGAGCATGATATTCAAGGAAAAGAGGCGTGGCAATTCCCGGCCGCGCCCTGATCAGCTCCAGATCAAGCGTACCTTCTGGCTTGACCAGGACGGCAAGGGATTCAGCATACAGGACAGGATAACCGGCAAGGTCTCCAGGAGCTGGCGCATAGAGTCCACGCCTCCCATGGTGCCGGGCAGGATAACCATATCCGGCAGGGACCAGCTAATTACCAGGATAAACAGCAAATCCCCTCCAGGCGTGGAGCTGAGACAGGGACGGCTTGACATGACGGCTGAAAGTAGGATCAGGGCCGGAGGTCCTGTCCCGGTTACTGGCTGGAAAATGAATATGAAACAGGTGAAGTGCATACTGAACCTGCCGCCTGGCTGGCGGATACTGCACGCCGAAGGCGTTGACAGCGCAAATACATGGATTACTCAATGGACCCTGTTCGACGTATTCATAACACTGATATTCTTTCTCGGCGTAGGCCGTGTACATGGATGGGGCAAGGCTTTTATAGCCCTGGCTGCCATGCTCATACTCTACCATGAGCCAGATACCCCGGTGATGATATGGCTTGTACTCCTTGCCACCTTCGCATTAATGAATACCGGCCAGGAGCGTTTCAGAAAGATTGTAACGAGAGCTCACTATGCAGCGGCCTTGGCTGCACTGCTCATGCTCGTGCCTTTCTCCGTTCAGCAGGTACGCAAGGCAATCTATCCACAACTGGAACTCGGCAGCTATTACCAGATGTCACCTGACTGGCAGAACCATGTATCAGACAGAATGGATCGAAATCTTCAGAATACCATGGAAAAAAGCAGGAAATTTGCGGGACGCGCCATGAAGGGGCTCGGCAGTAGCATGCCGTACAAGCAGGTTCCTGATATTCGAGGCAAGGCGGTACCGCCAGAACCATTACTCCGCCCCGATCTCCAGGGAAAGGTGCAGACAGGCCCTGGTCTGCCATCCTGGCACTGGAAAACCAGCAGGCTGGCATGGAACGGCCCGGTAAAGGCATCTCAGCAGATGACCCTCTGGTTCATATCACCGGGAATAAACACGGCACTCACTCTGGCAGGCCTGGCCATGCTGTATCTGACAGCCTTTTTCCTGATCATGCCCGGGCTGCGCAGGAAGACCGGGCGCTACCTGAAGACAGGCGGAATGGCAGCGATGCTGGTTCCATGGCTTTTCATGCTGCCCATTGCCCCGCACTCTGCACGTGCTGCGGATTTCCCATCCGAGCATCTGCTGAAGGAATTGCAAAAACGTGTGCTGCAGCTGCCTGAATGTGCTCCGGACTGTGCATCCATAGACAGCATAGACATGAGCGTCAAACCTGGACACAATCTTCACTTGACCATCCGTGCAGGCGCCATCACTGAAACAGGCATACCCTTGCCCCGCTCCGAGGACCTGCACCTGCATAGTATCAGTATTGACAACGGCGCCATACCTGCCCTGCTTTTTCGCCAGGGCCAAGATATATTCATCAGGTTGCCACAGGGGCGGCACCAGATCTCAATCTCCAGCTCGTTCAGAGAAAACACCATCAGGCTGTTCTTTCCGCTGCAGCCCGGGGTTGCCCGTTTCAATACCCCTGGCTGGCAAATTACAGGCATAGATGAAAACGGTGTCCCTGCAAAGCAGATACAGCTCAATCAAATCATGCAGGAAAACAAACCGAACAGCAAGAAAAAGGAAGAAACAACAGCTATGCCGCCATTTGTCGAAATCAAACGGATACTGGAGCTTGGAGTAGAATGGCATGTAACCACCACGGTAAAAAGGCTTTCTCCTGGAGGCATGCCAATAATAATAGATATCCCGCTGATACAAGGAGAAGCCGTGACAACAGACGGCGTGGAGGTAAGGAATGGCCGGGTCCGGTGCAGCATGGGACCAGGTATTGACAGGTTTACATGGAGCTCCATGCTGAATATCCAGGACAGGATCACCTTGACAGCCCCGGAAACCGACAAGTGGATTGAAATCTGGGAGCTGGATGCAGGCTATATGTGGCATATAAAACTGTCAGGAATCCCCCCTGTTTACCAGGAAACCTCTGGCAGATGGCTCCCCAGGTGGCAGCCATGGCCGGGAGAAAAGATAAACATTGCCATACTGCGCCCTGAGCCGGTTCATGGCCCCACCAAGACCATAGATTCCTCCAGGCTCAAGGTAAAACCCGGCCTGCGGATAACAGAGGCGTCCCTTGACATAATTGTACGATCCTCCAAAGGCGATACGCTGATTGTACGGCTTCCGCAGAAGGCTGAACTGCAGTCTGTATCAAGAGACGGCAACGGCCTGTCCATAAAGCTCCACAGCGGCAAATTGGCTCTTCCGCTGCACCCTGGCAGGCAGGCCTTCAGGATAACCTGGCGGCAGGATCGCGGGATAACTGGATGGTTCACTGTGCCTGCGGTGAACCTGGGCCTGGACAGTGTCAATAACACCATTGAGATTGTCCCCGGGCACAGGTGGCTGCTGTTCCTGTCCGGACCGGGCATCGGCCCTGCTATACTCTTTTACAGTGAATTCATCGTATTCCTGGTATTTGCCTGCCTGATCGGCATGGCAAACATTACCAGGGTCAGGACATGGCAATGGATACTCCTGGCAGTGGGCCTGAGCCAGAGCGGGCTGATTGCAGCAGGCATTGTGGCCGGCTGGCTGATAGCCCTTGGCCTGCGGGAACGGTATGGCTGCAACTTGACGCCAGGGAGATTCAACCTGGTGCAGGTATCACTGGCTGCAGCTACCCTGGCAGCCTTTATAGCATTACTGTATGCGATACAAAATGGCCTGCTCGGGTATCCTGACATGAAGATTGCGGGAAACGGCTCTAACAACCATCTGCTGCGCTGGTATACTGACCGTGCAGGGCCTGCGCTCCCACGTCCGGGGGCATTCTCTCTTCCTGTCCTGGGCTACCGTGCGATCATGCTGGCATGGGCACTCTGGCTTTCGTGGAGCCTGTTAGACTGGCTTAGATGGGGCTGGAGCGCATTCAGCAAGGGCGGCCTCTGGAAACCTGTCAACGTGACCTTATGGCGCGGCAGGAAAACCCGGGACAATGAGTAACTATTGTTAACGGTTTCGTAAAAAGTAAAAATGTCACGCAAAGTCGCAAGGCTCGCAAAGATAATATATTGTAATTATAAAAAAGATTGCGCCTTAGCGTCTTCGCGTGAAAAAACCTGTTTTTACGGATTCATCATTGTTAACGGCAAGGAGGAAGTGCTGACAAAAAGCAATGCCCCTTGATGGATCAAGGGGGTCAAGAAGTATGGCTACTGGCCTGCAAAGCAGCATCTGGCACTGCCTTGCAGGCCTCCGAGTCCATCATAGATTCTCAAAACGCCGCGCATAGGCGTAAGGAGGATATTTGCCCTCATGGAGAGAGATTTTCATGGCAAAAGCACTATTTCAAGCACCTGATCCATGTTTTTGACTGGAAGAAATTCCAGTTTTTTCCTAATGTTTTCCGGTATCTCTTCCAGGTCCTTCTGATTCCTTTCCGGGATTATTATACAGGGAATCTGTTCTCTAAGGGCTGCTATCGCCTTTTCCTTCAGGCCTCCTATAGGAAGAACCCTGCCAGTAAGTGTAATTTCACCGGTCATGGCATAATCCCTGTTAAGAGGCTGTTTACAGAGTGCAGACACCAGGGCGGCGGTCATGGTAATACCTGCAGATGGCCCATCCTTTGGGATTGCACCTGATGGAACGTGCACATGGATGTCGGTTTCATCAAACGTCTTGGAATCGATGCCAAGGTTTTCAGCCCTGGCCCTGGTCCAGCTCAGAGCAGCCTGTGCAGACTCCTTCATTACGTCTCCAAGCAGGCCGGTTAGAAGTAGATTTCCCTTGCCAGGCATGGCCTGGACCTCTATCCTCATTACCTCGCCACCGTAAGCAGTCCAGGCAAGCCCGGTTGCCACGCCCACCTGGCTTTCCTCCCTGATAAAATCAGACAGGAACTTGGGCGGCCCAAGGTACCTGTGCAGATTCCCTGCAGTAATCCTGAAAGGCCCCTTGTTGCCCTCGGCTACACGGCAAGCGATCTTTCTGCAAACAGCGCCTATCTGCCGCTCAAGCTCCCTGAGACCCGCCTCCTCGGTGTACTCAGATATTATCAGATCCAGGGCAGCATTGGATATCTCTATCTGGCCAGGTTTGAGGCCGTTTGCCTTTACCTGCCTGGGTATCAAATACTTCCGCGCTATGACCTTCTTTTCTTCGCTCGTGTAACCTGAAAGGCGGAGTATCTCCAGCCTGTCAAGCAGGGCTGACGGAATGGTGTCCAGCACATTTGCCGTCAGGATGAACAGTACCTTTGACAGGTCAAAGGGTATCTCTATGTAATGGTCAGAAAACGCGTTATTCTGTTCCGGATCGAGAACTTCCAAAAGTGCGGCAGCCGGATCTCCCCTGAAGTCGGCACCGATCTTGTCCACCTCGTCCATCATGAAAACCGGATTATTGGTGCCTGCTCGTTTTATGCTCTGAATGATCCTCCCGGGCATAGCGCCAACGTATGTGCGCCTGTGGCCTCTTATTTCCGCCTCGTCACGCACTCCTCCCAGGGAAATCCTGACAAACTCCTTGCCGAGGGCCCGTGCGATCGACCTTCCCAGAGATGTCTTGCCTACTCCAGGAGGCCCTACAAAGCACAGGATGGGCCCCTTGACAGACCTGTTAAGTTTACGCACTGCAATGTACTCGATGATGCGCTTCTTTATCTTTTCCAGGTTGTAGTGATCCTGGTCCAGTATCTTCCTGGCCCTTTTCAGGTTGAGCTTGTCCCTTGAAGCCACTGCCCATGGAAGATCTGTAAGCCAGTCGAGATAGGTCCTGACAATGGACGCCTCCGAGGAATCCGGGTGCATGAATTCAAGCCGCCTGAGCTGCTTCAGCGCCTCCTTTTCGGCAGATTCCGGCATGTCGGCATCGACTATCTTTTTCTTGTATTCTTCTATCTCTTTCTGGCGGTCATCGATTTCTCCAAGTTCTTTCTGGATGGCTCTCAGTTGCTCCCGGAGAAATATATCTCTCTGGGTTCTGCCCATTTCCTCCCTGGCCTCAGACTGTATCTTGGCCTGAACTGACGAGACCTCTATTTCCCGGCTCAGAAGCCTGGAAATCTTCTTTAGCTTTGCCAATGGGTCCTGCATCTCCAGGAGGTCCTGGGCCTCGTCAGCCCTGAGCTTCAGATTGGAGCCCACGATATCCGCAAGCCTTCCAGGCTCATTGACCGTATTCAGGACGGAGCCCAGCTCAGGAGTATATACGTTTTTGAGATTAAAAAGCTTTTCCGCCTGCTCCTTGACATGGCGCATAAGAGCCTCGGTCTTTACAGAGGATTTAACCTCCTGATCTTCCAAAGGCTCTACCTTAACCTGGAAAAAGGGGCGGGTCTGGACAAAATCCAGGATACGGCCTTTCAGCAAGGCCTGGGTCAGTATCTTCAGCCTCCCATCCGGAAGCTGAAGAGTGCGCATAACTGCAGCTATTATGCCGGTATCATAGAGGTCTTCCGGTTCGGGAGATTCCTGGCGGACATCCTTTTGGGCCGTAAGCATAAGCAGCCTGTCGTTGGTGAGCGCCTCGTTGACTGCGGCAACGGAAGACCCTCTTCCTACA
>JALWYO010000120.1 GCA_026992735.1 Deltaproteobacteria bacterium | reverse complement strand
TTCCATAAAAATGGCCAAGGCACAGAATCTGCCCCTTAATCCCAACAAGATATCCGGGTTCTGTGGAAGGCTGCTCTGTTGCCTTACCTATGAATATGAGACTTATAAGGAAATGTCACAGGATCTACCCAGCCTCGGCAAGGCATGTGAGACTCCTGACGGCCAGGGCAAGGTGGTAAGACACAATATATTCAAACAGGCGGTCACCATTGCCATGTCAGACGGCAGTTTCCAGGAATATACCATGGACGAGCTGGACGGCACTGCGCCTGCCCCTGTCCAGAAACAGGACAAGGCCAAGGGAGGTTCCCGGGGCAGGAAACAGGGACATGACCACAAGCCCAGGAAACCAGATGGACAGGGTAGGGATGCCCCAAAAAGGCATGGTAAAAAACAACAGGCCAGAAAAGACAGGTCAAAATCTTCAAAGACATCCTCCAGGAACAGGAAAGAAACTGCTGCCTCTGCTGCCAAAAACAAGGAGGCCCGGGGCAAAAAAAACCAGCCTCCAAAAAACGGGGCAAAAAAGACAGGCAGAAAAAGATCCCGGGGCAGAAAGAAAAACAGCAGGAAAAACCAGAGAAAGAAAGGCGACAGTCAAAAATCATGAACAGATTTTACATCACCACCCCCATTTACTATGTCAACGCGGAACCGCACCTTGGTCATGCCTACTCGACAGTTATGGCAGATATCCAGAACAGGTTTCACAGGTTGACAGGAGACGAGACATTTTTCCTCACTGGAACAGACGAGCATGGAGACAAGATCGTCCAGGCAGCAGAGAAACTTGGCATCAGCCCCAGAGAATATACTGACAAGATAAGCGGGAAATTCCGGGAGACATGGCCGTTACTAAATATCCGGTATGACAGGTTTATCAGAACCACTGATCCCGAACACATCAAGACCGTGCAGCTTGCCCTCCAGAAGGTATATGACAGGGGAGATATAGAATTCCGGGAATATGAAGGCATTTACTGCTTTGGATGCGAGAGATTCCTGATAGAAAGGGAACTGGTAGATGGGAAGTGCCCTGATCACAAGGTCGAGCCTACCCACCTCAAGGAGAAAAACTATTTCTTCCTGATGAGCAGATACCAGGACTGGCTTATTGACCACATAAAGAAAAATCCCGGGTTCATAACGCCTGAGCGCTATAAAAATGAGGTGCTTTCATTTCTCAAAGAACCCCTGGATGACCTCTGCATCTCCAGGCCGGTGTCAAGGCTGACCTGGGGTGTTCCATTGCCTTTTGACAGGGATTTCGTAACCTACGTATGGTTCGATGCCCTTATAAACTACCTTACCGGCCTTGACTATCCTGATGGGGAAAGATTTGAAAAATTCTGGCCGGTAGCCAACCATATAATTGCCAAGGACATCCTGAAACCTCACGGGATCTACTGGCCATGCATGCTGCGTTCTCTGGGCCTGGAGCCATATCAGAAACTTCATGTGCACGGATACTGGAAGACCAGGGATGAAAAGATGTCCAAGAGCCTGGGCAATATCGTGAGGCCAGGCTGGCTGGTGGAAAAATTCGGCACTGATGCCACCAGGTACTGCCTGGCACGAGAGATGGTCTTTGGCCTTGATGCAGGATTCAGTGAAAGCGCCTTTGTCACCAGAATAAATGCAGACCTCGCCAATGACCTGGGCAATCTTTTGAGCCGGTCTCTCACCATGCTTTTCAAATACAGAAAGGGGATCATCCCAGAAAAGCATGGCATGAAAGGCCCGCACCAGGACCTTGAAAAGGCAGCAGCCGAGCTGGCCCAACCATGGGACAGTGCCATGAGGGATTTCCAGGTCCATTTAGCCCTGTCAGAGACCTGGAAAGTAGTGAACATTGCAAACAAGGTTATTGACCAGAGCGCCCCCTGGGAACTTGCCAGGGACGAATCCAAGAAAGATCTCCTGGATGATGTGCTCTATTCACTGCTGGAAACACTGAGATTGAGCGCAGTGCTCATCAGCCCGGTAATGCCATCGTCTGCTGAAAAAATATTATCCGCCCTTGGCCTGGAGCCTGCAAGGGAGCTATGTACAGAGGGCATGACATTTGGCAGGCTTAAGCCAGGCATACAGACCAGCAAGGTCAAGGCCCTGTTCCCGAGGATAGGGCCATCCAAAAAGGAGGCAAAGGCAATGGCAGATAAAGAAAAAAAGGCAGGCGTACAGGCCAGGACAAAAAAGAAAAAGTCTGGAGAGCAATCCGGGAAAGAGCCTGAAGGCAATGGCCTTATCACAATAGACGATTTTGCAAAAGTAGAACTCAGGGCTGCAGAAATAGTTGCTGCAGAGCCCCATCCCAATGCAGACAGGCTCTTGAAGCTCACCGTCATGGCACCTGAGGAGAGGACCATTGTGGCTGGCATCGCCGAACATTTCAAGCCGGACGGGCTGGTAGGCAGGAAGGTGGTAGTAGTAGCAAATCTCAAGCCCGTCAAGCTCAGGGGCATAGAATCGAAAGGTATGTTGCTGGTTGCAAAGGACAGCAATGGTCTTCACCTTCTCAGTGTACCAGCTGACACAGAGCCTGGTTCAAGGATCAGCTGAATTGGATACCAAGACTGTCATCATAGGCACTGCCGGCCACATCGATCATGGCAAGACCACGCTGGTCAAGGCTCTTACAGGCACTGACACGGACAGGCTCAAGGAGGAAAAGCAACGTGGCATAACCATTGAGCTTGGCTTTGCCCGCCTGGACCTGCCCTCCGGAACATCTGTAGGCGTTGTGGATGTGCCGGGCCATGAGCGGTTCGTAAAAAACATGGTCGCTGGAGTCACAGGGGTGGATATTGTTGCCCTGGTCATTGCCGCAGACGAAGGTGTAATGCCACAGACCAGGGAACACCTGGAAATCTGCCAGCTCCTGGGCATCAGGCAAGGGCTGGTGGTACTGACCAAGACCGACATGGTGGACCAGGAATGGATAGAACTGGTTACGGAAGATATAAAAGAATTCCTCCAGGACACTTTCCTGGAAGATGTGCCTGTAATCCCGGTCTCCTCGGTCACAGGAGAAGGGCTGAAAACCCTGCTCATCACGCTCGACCGTTTGGTCCTCAACGTGCCAAGCAGGAAGATACAGGGGCCCTTCCGCCTTCCTGTGGACAGGTCATTTACCATGAAGGGCTTTGGCACTGTAGTAACAGGCACGGTGATATCAGGCACCATAGATGTTGGCCACGAAATCACCGTGTATCCATCAGGCGTTGAGAGCAGGATAAGAGGCATACAGATACATGGCAAAGAGAGTGAGAAGGCGCTTCCAGGCCTGAGAACAGCCCTTAACCTGCAGGGTGTTACAAAGGAGGATGTCCAAAGAGGAACTGTTGTGGCTATTCCAGGCAGCCTGAAACCAAGCTACCTGGTAGACCTGGAACTCTTCTATCTCTCAGGTGCCGGGAGGCCCCTGAAACACAGGATGCCGGTACGTTTCCATGTGGGCACATCCGAGGTAATGGGCCGCATCCTGATGAAACAAAGTGAGATATCCCCTGGCAGCAAGGCCTATGTGCAGATACAGCTGGAGGAGCCGGTAGCAGTTCTTCCAGGGGACAGGTACGTCATCAGGAGCTATTCTCCCATCAGGACAATAGGAGGCGGGCGCATACTCAACCCTGTGCCCAGGAAGAGGAAGAGAAGCAGGCAGGACCTGTGGGATGAACTCAAAATACTGGCCCAGGGCTCTCCCACGGAAATCATTCAACTACATCTAAAAAAGGCTGGCCCCAGAGGCCTGTCATCCACAGAGTTGTCCCTGCGCACCGGCCTCTATGGCAAGGGCCTGGAACGTGAGATCCAGGGTCTCCTCAGCTCCAGGGCTATCATAAGATCGGGCAGTGACGACAGGTTTATTTCATCCAAGGTAATAGACAGGCTCATGGACAGTGCCTTGGAAATACTTGAAAAATACCATAGGGAAAAGCCGCTCCTGCAGGGCATGCCGAAAGAGGAGCTCAAATCCAGGCTGCTGCCCTCCAACCCTTCAGGCAGGCCCTGGCTCCCTGCAGCAGACAGTTCAAGGATGGCGGCGCAGAGGCTTTTCAAGAAGGTCGTGGATCTTCTGGAAAAGGAAGGAAAGATCAATGCAGGAAAGGAATTCGTAAGGCTGACATCCCACAAGGTCAGGCTGAAAGGCGAAGAAGAGGCAGTCAAAAGAAACATAGAGTCTGCCTTCCTGAAGGCAGGTCTTTCCCCTCCTGCCAGAGAAGAGGCGGTCAAAAAAAACATACCAGAAAGATACAGCGTGGATGAAGGTATGGAGATATTTGACCTGCTGGTGCGCGAAGGTAAACTCATCAGGCTTAAGGACAGCATCTATTTCCATCCGGATGTCCTGGAACGCATGGAAAAGGATGTTACCAGCTACCTCCAGAAAAATGAGGAGATGGGAGTACCTGAATTCCGGGAAATCACAGGCGGACTCTCAAGGAAATTCATGATACCCCTCCTGGAGTACCTGGATGCCAGGAAGGTCACCATCAGAATCGGAGACAAGAGAAAACTCAGAACCAGGTCCTAAACCGCCGGGCAAAGACAAAAAACAAATAATTGGGCATGCGTACCACCTTTCGTATGCGTCCAGGCAATATATACGTGATACCAAGTCTAGATTTCTATCTTGTATGATAGATCGGAGGCAATATGACTCTTTACATATTCAATACCATGACAAGGGCCAAGGAAAAATTCATCCCCATGCATGAGGGCAGGATCGGCATGTATGTATGTGGCATTACCGCCTATGACCGGTGCCACATAGGACATGCCAGATCTGCTGTGGTATTTGATGCTGTGGTAAGGCACCTGCGCAAAAGGGGATACGATGTAAAATTTATCCGTAATTTTACTGACATTGATGACAAGATAATCAATCGTGCGGCAGAAGAGGGTATCGGAACCACCGAGCTTGCCGAGCGTGAGATAGCACATTTCCATCAGGACATGGATGCCCTTGGAGTTCTAAGGGCGGATATAGAGCCAAAGGCGACAGAACACATAGATGATATTATCTCCCTTATCCAGAAGCTCATGGACAAGGGTTTTGCCTATGAGGCAGGTGGAGATGTCTATTTTGCAGTAAGAAAATTTCCATCTTATGGAAAACTTTCCCGCAGGAACCTGGAAGAACTGCAGTCAGGAGCCAGAATCAAGCCTGGTGAAAATAAAAAGGACCCGCTGGATTTTGCCCTGTGGAAAGCGGCCAAGCCTGGAGAACCACAGTGGAACAGCCCTTGGGAGCCGGGCAGGCCTGGCTGGCACATAGAGTGCTCTGCAATGAGCATGAAATATCTTGGAGAGACGCTTGACATACATGGAGGCGGTCTTGACCTGGCCTTTCCACACCATGAGAATGAACGGGCACAGTCTGAAGCAGCCACTGGCAAGCAATTTGTAAGGTACTGGATGCACAACGGCTTCGTAACCATCAAGGGTGAAAAAATGTCCAAGTCCCTGGGGAACTTCATTACAATCAAGGACATCCTTTCACACTTCCATCCCGAGGCCCTAAGACTCTTCCTCCTGTCCAAGCACTACAGAAGCCCTCTTGACTACTCACCTGATGCCTTAGAGGAATCCACGTCAGCCCTTGACAGATGCTACAAGGCCCTTTTCGAAGCACAGCAGGCCATTCAAGTTCCTGTAAAAAAGAAGCGGCCCCTGCCTGACGAAGCGATTAATGATCTCGAAATCATCTCAAGACTTGTGGAACAGGTCAACCAGGCAATGGATGATGATTTTAATACAGCCCTTGCGCTGGGGCATATCTTTAATGCCGTCAGGGCATTGAACAGGGTTCTCGACAAGGCTGCATCCCAATCGTCCGCCCTTTACAAGCCCGGTCTGGAACAGTCCATCTCCGTCATCACCGGTGCAGCAGATGTGCTGGGCATACTTGGCATGGAACCTGCCGAATATATAGGCGCAAGAAATATGCAAACACTTGCCGCCTCAGGCCTCAGTGAGGAAAAGCTTCAAGAGCTTATAGACACCAGGACAAAGGCCAGGCAGGAAAAGAATTGGGCCCTTGCGGACAACATCAGGAATGAGTTGTCAGCAAAAGGCATAATACTCAAGGATACTCCGTCAGGAACCCAGTGGTCAGCGGATCTCTAAACTGAAGTTATGCCTATAAATATTAATTGCAAGCACTGAAAAAAGTACGTTATAATGTACAGAAAAGCAGGGGGTGCTTGCTATGCAAAGAATTAAACTTGACGAAGATATACGCTCCATGACGGAATTTCGCACAGAAATTGCCTCATTCTTAAGGCAAGTTCGCGAAACCAAAAGACCATTGATAATTACACAGCATGGAAAGGGAACCGCAGTTCTACTTGATGTGGCAGAATATGAAGCTATGATTGAGAAAATTGAATTGCTTCAAGATATCCAGACATCTATCAACCAAATTGAAAATGGGGAGGGGATACCTCAAGACAGGGCAAAAGAGATGATCTCAGAAAAAATAGCCCGATGAAAATAATCTGGGCTCCACTTGCTATTGATAGGGCTGCAGAAATAGCTGAGTATATTTCACGAGATAATCCTGTAGCTGCCGGTAAGTGGATCCATAATCTATTTAAAAAAGTAGAAATACTTAAATCAACACCAGAGATTGGTCGAATAGTGCCAGAAATTGAGAGAAAAGAAATCAGAGAGCTGATTTTCGGCAACTATCGCATAATATATCGTATTGAAAAGACCATAATTAACATTTTGACTGTTCGGCATGGCAAACAAATATTGCCAGTAGATGAGATAATGGCATAACCACGGGCTAAGCCATGGAACGTGATGCACAAGAGCCTGTACAGCTGCCTGTGATTTGTGAATGCCCGCAGGATGCTGCGGAAGCAAGGTAGGACATCCGGTAATGCAACGGATACAGTGCACTGCGAGCAGTTACGCCTGAAGCAGAGTCACACTCTCTATATGCCCGGTCTGCGGAAACATATCAATGGGAACGCTCTTTATGACTTGCAGGCCTGCATCTGACAATATCCTTATATCCCGTGCCAAGGTCATGGGATCACAGGAGACATAGATCACTGTACTGACAGGATTTTCAGCGATGGCCATGCACAACTGTGCCGCACCTGTCCTTGGAGGGTCCAGCACTATGGTATCCGGCCATTCTGTACGGGGCTGTGCCCTGATGAAACTGTCTGCATCGGCATTCACAAAATGCAGACCGGATATCCAGGCACTGTTCCGTTCCCTGTTTACAAGTGCCTCACCTGTAGCGCACCTGTCTGACTCTATGGCAGTGACACGAAAACCTGAAACAGCCAGGGGGATTGAAAAATTACCGCAGCCACTGAAAAACTCCCATATCTTATTGCCTCCTGCAATCCTGCAATATTCCACCACCCTGGCTATGAGTTCTCCATTCCCCAAAAGATTTGCCTGGAAAAAAGAACCTGGAGGAACATAAAGCCCCTCAGGAGCCAACTCTCCCCTGTAAACACAAAGGGGCTGCAGAATATCCAGTGAGGAAATACAACCTTTTTTATCTCGTAAAGAGACGCTAATATCACAGGTTACAGAAAATTTTGAAAGCAATTTTTTAATTCTTTTAGTGATTGAGTTTACATGGAATACAATCCTTTTGGCGCCGTTAAGCCCAGTCTCCAGAGTACAACTACCAATGCCCAGGCGTATGGCCTGGCGCACCAGGTCCACAGGTAGGGGGAGCATGGCTTCCAACTCCTCGTCAACCACCGGGCAGCTTGAAATCATGGAAATCCTGTGGCTGCCTGCCTGGAAAAAACCAAACCCTTCACCACCACTATCTGATGCAGAAAGCCTGGCCCTTGCCCTCCAGCCAAATTCTTTCCCCAAGGCCTCTATAGGGGCCACGACAGACTCGGGCACCTTCCCATGTCTGGTCATGATAGACTTGAATATAGCGGCCTTATATTGAAGCTGAAGATTGTAAATGATATGCTGGTAGTGGCAGCCTCCACATGACTGAAAGTACCTGCAGACCGGCCTCCGTCTATGGGACGAAGGCTGCAACACCTTCAAAAGCCGAGCCTCGGCCCAGTTCTTCTTCTCCTTTACAAGGGCACACTCCACCTCTTCGCCAGGAACAACAAAGGGCAGGAACACAACCTTGCCCTCCATGCGCCCCATCCCCCTGCCGCCATAAACCATTTTGTCTATGTGAAGGCGAAAACTTGAAGGAAGTCCTATGTGGACAGCTCCTTAAGCGCCTTCTGAAGATCCTCGTTTTCTGCAGCGCGAATTAGCTCGGTCTCGGCAATCTCTATTGACTCCTCATCATGGGGTACAGGCTGATCTACCACAGGCGGTTTTTTCCTGCGTTCAATTACTTCAATACTTGGCCTAGATTGCATCGCTTCTGAAAACCAGTTAACTTCATTAGATACTGGGAAAAACGGGACCAGAAAACTCTTGGAGGGCTCCATTGCTGCGCCACATTTCCCGCATTTTTCCAGCCAGTCAAAGGTAATATAACCGCATTTCTGACATCTCATTCCTTACTCCTTCTTCTATTACTGCAATTTCATGCAACCTGCTATCTCCCCGGTCTGACTGACATGCCTGCAAGGGCAAATTGAAAAGATCGGAATAATGGTTTATTGTCATGAAAAATTTTCGGGTAAAAAATCAATGAAACGAACCTTCAGTGCCAATATTCTCTTATTTATTATCGGCATCTTAGTGCTAAATCTTTGCTCCTGTGCATCAAAACATCCGCACCTGGCAATAGATGCCTCGATAATAAACAGGGGGCAGACAAAACTTGAAGTCAAAAAGCTTGTAGGTGAACCGGAATATATCACCCACAACAAGAACGGAGAAGAAGAATGGTACTATTACCATGACATAACCCCATTCTGGCGAAAAATATGGCTGATAGGAAGATTCTTCGGCAATAAAAAGATAGAGGCTATCCAGATAACCTTCTATCATGACCATGTATCAAAGGTGCTCTATTATGTCACAGAAAAGAAATGACCACTTTCGCATAGCCAGAGAAAGGATGGTTGAATCACAGATAGCGGCCCGGGGCATCCATGATCCAAGGTTGCTGGAGGCCATGAAAAAGGTCCCACGGCACCTGTTCGTGGACGAAGCCCTGTGGGATCAAGCCTATGGTGATTCTCCACTTCCCATAGGCCATGGCCAGACCATTTCCCAGCCCTATATCGTGGCCAGAATGACACAGGAACTAGGCCTTCAGGGCCATGAAAAAGTGTTGGAGATAGGCACTGGATCAGGCTATCAGACAGCAATTCTTGCAGAGCTTGCGGCCAGGGTCTACAGCGTAGAGCGTATTACAGCACTGCTGCCCAGAGCAAAAAAGGTGCTGGACGAGCTGGGATACCATAATATCCTAATCAAACTGGACGATGGCACCTGGGGATGGAAAGAACATGCTCCTTATGATGCCATCATAGTAACCGCAGGCACGCCCTCTATACCTAACCCACTGATAAAACAACTCAATGATCCCGGCATAATGGTGGTGCCGGTAGGCGATGAATATTCCCAGACCCTCACAAAGATTGTCAAGCATGACGGCAAAATAGATACTATCTATATGGAAGGTGTCAGGTTTGTAAAACTCATAGGGGATCATGGATGGCGGGCTTAACCACTGCCGTCTCATTTTTCCCGTCCATGCTGAAGCAGGGATACGGCTGGATACTCTCATGGGCGGAAAAGAAAAACGCTGGTTTCTTCCTGTTTTTTCTTGCATTAGCAGAGGCATCCTTCTTTCCTATACCTCCGGATGTGCTGCTGATAGCCCTGGGCCTTGCCCTGCCCCGGAAATCCTTACGATGGGCCACGATCTGCCTGGCAGGTTCTGTCCTTGGAGGCATAATCGGCTACGGTCTGGGCTACTATTTCATGGAGGCGGTGGGGGATAGCATTCTGCAGTTTTATCACCTGATGGACAAATACAGCGAGGTCCAGGCACTGTACCAGCAGTATGATGCCTGGGCAGTAGCAGCAGGTGGCTTTACTCCCCTGCCCTACAAGCTGTTTACCATTACTGCCGGCGCCTTCAGGATAGATTTTATCACCTTTATCCTGGCATCTGTGATATCCAGGGGGCTCAGGTTCTTCCTTGTGGCCGGAACCATCTACTTTTTTGGCCCAAAAGTGCGCTACTTTCTGGAGCACTACTTCAACCTGTTCACCATCATCTTTGCAATCATGCTTATTGGAGGCTATTTTCTTATCAAATGGATTTTTTAGGAAGAAGAATCGGAATAATAGGGGCTGGTCTCTGCAATGATGAGACCTACCAGATCGCCAGGGAAGTAGGCAGTCTCGTGGCAGAAAAAGGTGCCTTGATATACTGCGGAGGCCTTGGCGGAGTGATGGAAGCCTCATGCAGGGGCGCCAGGGAAGCAGGTGGAAATACTGTGGGCATACTGCCGGGATTCAAGGCCTCTGATGCCAACAGATTCGTAAGCATACCGGTGGTTACTGGCCTCAGCCATGCAAGGAACGTGGTGCTTGTACGCTCCTGCGAGGCTATCATTGCTATTTCGGGTTCTCATGGCACCCTTTCAGAAATAGCCCTTGCCCTGAAGATGTGGAAACCAGTCATTGGGCTTAACACATGGCCTAACATAAAAGATGTGCACTATGTCCACAGCCCTGAACAGGCGGTGAACAAGGCCTTCAGCCTGCTGCCGTAAGCCATTCCATAAAAAAAGAGTAACTGATCACAGGTTCCAATGGGCACAATGATTATTCCGGATCATGGTTATTGCCCCTTGCATATTGGTCTCATGCCCATTATATTTATGAGCATAAGCCCAATACAAAAGGAGGTGAAAAATTATGCCCGGATTTGATAAAACAGCAGCAATTCCCGAATAGGTCTAAAACGTAGCAATAGCGTCATCGGTTAAAATTGGTTTCGTAAACTTTTTGAAAAATAATGGCTAAAATCCAAATTTTTCTTGACATT
>JALWYO010000119.1:16621-36957 GCA_026992735.1 Deltaproteobacteria bacterium | reverse complement strand
AGAAAAAAACAGAAATATTTGACACAAACCGGCCACTAAGTAAAAATCAAAACACCAGTGCCGCCTACGGCATAATGGGTGGCCGGATAACTTCGGAATCGGTGGCCGAATTGGTCGGAATAAGGAAGAGTGGACCAAGAATGACATGGACCTCGCCCGGTATGGTAACAGGTACGCAGTATGACTGGCTCCCCGGGCGGCCTTCAAAATGAAGGTGCAGGCCCGTGTGTTCATCAAGACCCAGGCCCGAGAAGAAACCAAGGGCGGCCTCCCTTGAAATGACTGACCTGGACTCATTGTCCAGATACCTCATTCCCAAGAGGTATATAGCATCAAAGCGGCTGGCACCCGCAAGCCCGGTACCGGCATGCACATCCTGTAGCCATTATCTTACCTCGTCCATGTATTGGCTGCGTTCCCTGGCAAGCATGCTGCGGCAAAACCTTGCTTCCAGATCAAACGGTCTTTCCCGCCTTGCTTCGCAATAGGAGATGTAGTCAGGATAGCCCAGTTCCTCTGATATTGCAGCCATAAGTGCCTGCCATGTGGCATGGCTCATGGGGGCAAGAAAACGGCACAGGCTGCGGGCCTCTTTTGCCAGCTTGCGCCTTGCTTCGATATCACCGCATTCCTGGCACCAGTTGATAATCTCTCCAAAAGGTATGTTCTCTCCGTTTACCTGTGCCATAGAGCCTGACATCCACTTGGAGAATATGGCCTGAACCGGTTCCACCCGGCTTCTCGTGAATAAGTCTTCTGCGGTAAAGGTTACCCGGCCCTTCAGGCCTTCCCGTCCAAACATGGCGGTAATGGCCCTTACTTCCGAAAGCTCAAGCGGCCCTGGTGCCTTCTCACCACCAGGCATGAGCTCGCTTCCTATTTGAAGACTTGTATCCGAAACACGCTGAAAACGGATGCGTTCAAGAAGCGCATTTATCACAGCATCGGGTTTACGGCCTGTCTTCCGGCTATTCATTCACAGATAACCTCTTCAAAAATTTGGTTTGACAACAGTATCGATGATCTTTCCTGTCATTCGCAAACAGGGCTACACAATACTTTACAGGGGGCCAATTTTGAACGCTGACCAACGACAGAAAAATATTATCCAGCAATAGTTGACCTTGCAAAAAAGATAGGAGTAAACAAAGAGATAACAGAAAAACTGGCCTGCGATGAATCCATCGTAAGCCGTAATATTAAAAAGGCCAGAGAAAATGATAACCCATTTTGCGTCTGGAAGCCCCGTAGACAAAGGAACTAACAAATTGCGGAAGGATTTAAGATTCCAGAAAAAAGTTAAAGGCCATGCAATTTTTGTTTTTCTGTTACTGGAATTTGTATCCGGCAAACAGTTCATTCCCGGATTTCCACCAGAATTTCCACAAGTAGTGCTACAACGATGCTACAAATATACAAAAAAACAGAAAAGGACTTACAACAGAAACGTCATAAGTCCTTGAATTTACTGGCCCGCCCATCAGGATTCGAACCTGAGACCTACGGATTAGAAGTCCGTTGCTCTATCCAGCTGCGCTATGGGCGGATTATTCTAATGAAGTTAACGAGAGCTGTATAATAATTTTTCTAAATCTTGTAAACTGCCTGCCCTGAATATTCGGATACACTGTTGCCATTTACATTAGCCCTGCATTACCCTGTTTATCGGTCTGCCAAATGCGCTCCACAAGACAATCACAAGCTGTCAATGGCCATTAACAATACAGGGGCACGTTCAGTACCTGGACGGATACGGGCCAGTAGAAGTGCTATAATGATTCTACTGAAATTCCATGTCCCGATCCGGATAAGCCATTTTACGGGCAGGATGCCTGGTATCAGAGGCCGATCAGATCATACACAAAGCTTGGGGATGGTGGTGTTGAGCTTCTCGACACCGTCACCCAGGCAGATGGATGGATCACGACCCGCAACAATGTCACTGGTCTTGTCTGGGAGGTAAAGAAGGCTCTTGATAAGAGATAAAAAAATATCTGACGGGCAGCACCAAGACGAAACATCCTCTTGGGATTTCGGCACTGAAACAGGGCAAACTTCATCACATCATCATTAAACTCTAAAATAGCAATACAGCATACAGATTGACAAATCACCCAGAACAAAAAAGGAAACCAAGCTTAACAGCCTGATTTCCTTATGATTTCAATGGCGTCCCCGACCGGATTTGAACCGGTGTTGCCGGCGTGAAAGGCCGGTGTCCTGGACCGGGCTAGACGACGGGGACGTTGGTGGGCCGTGCTGGACTCGAACCAGCGACTCTCTGCTTAAAAGGCAGATACTCTACCGACTGAGTTAACGGCCCTTGTATTGCGGGCCCGTTTTTGTTACAGCAGGTGGCAATAATTATCATCCTGAAAAACATTTGTCAAGAAAAGCCATGGAACTTTTTCTGTACGGACATTATCGTTTATAATTCAGAGAGTTCTTCAGCTGTTACGTATCTGCTCACAGGATATCGCATCTGCGGCGTTGTCATACGCTTGAGGTACAAGAAGTACGCCTGCGCGTCCTCCGCCTTGTATCTGCAGCATCCTGTAAGCAGATACAGGAGAATTTGCACGGACTTATTGAGAAATTACGTTGTTACCATGGGCTGCCTCAGGCCATTATGCCCTACTCTTTAGATATTTTCCAGGTGAAGAGTCCCCCTGCCAGGAAAACTTATTCCTGTTGATGCCAAGAGATATACAAGCCGGCCTTCAACAGCAGTGATGAAATGAGCGGAATGAGATGGTGATTGTTCACATGGAGTTTATCCAAGGGGATTAAAAGTCAAGAATGCTTACCTCTTCAGGGGTTACCGTGAGCTGCTCCAGGCCATCGTGCCCTACCCTGTAGGTATTCTCCAGCCCTACAGCTCCCATACCAGGGAACACGAACTTGGGCTCCAGGGCAAGGATCATGTCTTCTTTCAGGACCATTTTGTTTCCCATGGCGATAAATGGATATTCATCCAGTTCTATGCCAAGACCGTGGCCGACAAAGCGCACCCGTGACCTGCCATACCCCATGAAATGCTTGTCCAGCCCTTTATTTTCTGCATATTTCACGGCCATGTCATAGACTTCGGCGCATACTGCACCGGGCTTCATCTCCCTTTCCAGCATCCTGATGATCTCCACGGCTATCCGGAAGGCCTTCTGCATCTCATCCGGAAGGGGACCAAGGGAAAATATCCTGGTCTGGTCACAGCAGTATCCGTTTACCCAGCCGCCGATATCTATACTCACAGGTTCTGACCTGCCTATTCGCCTTGATGATGCGCCCATACCAAACGCCGGACATGGCCCCACGCCTCCCATCGGGGTACTGGTCCAGGAGGGAACTGCTGCGCTGGGCCCGGAAAGTATCTGGCCCATGCCCACCTCCTGGTTCCATAGCCTCATTCGAAGAAGCCCGCAGTGGCCGCGCTTCCTGAGTTCAGCCTCTACTGCAGTTGAAAGCTCAAGCTCTGACAGGCCTTCCCTCAGCACACCCGGCACTATCTCCAGTGCCTTGCTTACCTGCCTGCATGCCTGCCTGACGAGATCTGTTTCCGCGGGAGATTTTATACACCTGACATGTCTCAACAATGCGGACACATCCTTGACAGAGGCCCTGGGCCACAGCCTTTCACGGTAGAACCTGTACAGGAATGCAGGAAGCACATCCATTTCAAGGCCAACCATTCTTGGCGAATCAAGACCAAGATCGCGAAGCATACCGGGAAGAGCGCTGAGACTGGCCAATGGATAAATGTGTTTCAGGGACGATTCCTCACGAGCCCTGTCAAATACCCGCCATACAAGGAATACCGGCTCTCCGTCTGACGGGACCAGGAGATGGGCATCCTGGACAGTGCCCGTAAGGTAGAACATGTCCGCGTTCTGGCGGATCAGGGCCAGATCTATCCCACTGTCACAGAGAAGTTCCTGGAACCGGCTTATCCTCGCCTCCAGCTCCTCACGGGGAAAGATGGATTCTGGTTTACCTGACTTGCTTTGCAACCTTCAAGACCGTGCGTGCATAGGGTCGGGAGTGATTATAATGCATGATGACCTTCATCTGTCTGCTGTCCGCCATGTTGGCCTGCCAGCCATAGAACCTGAGATAATTGGCCATGCTCGCCAGCGCATCGGGAGGAGAAAAGAGATCAACCTTCCCGTCCCTGTCGTAATCCACACCAAACCTCAATGCATTTGACGGCATAAACTGGCACAGGCCGATGGCACCGAAAATAGATCCTTTCAGGGTGTGGATATCCAGGTTGTTCAACTCGCTGTATATGATGAGGCTCTTGAGTTCTGAATACGCCCATGCCGCCTTGCTCTTCATCCGTTTTTCTACACACCGCCTGTCCTTGGCCGGCATGTTTTTGTATTCCCCTGGCAGATAGGGTTTGAGGCGCTCGAAATCATCTGCAACTGCCATGCTTGCCAGGGTGTTGACTGCAAGACCGGAACCCAGGTAGCGCCCAAGGTCTGTTTCAACCAGGAGGATGGCGACCTTTACCTCGCTGGGAACCCCGTAATCCTTTTCGATGTGCTTTAGGAGTTCCTGGTTTGCAACGAGATAGGAATGCGCCCTGCCGATCCTTTCGGGCCTTAAAAACTTTTCATAATGCAGCTTTGTCTCGTCGTGGGTGATCTTCCTGGGCATGATGCGGCTGTCAAACCTGATACGGCTGTCAGAGAATATCTGGCAAACAAGACTCCTTTCGAACCCGTCTGCAACCAGCCTGTTCGAAAGGCTGCGGAATACCGGTGAAATATTACGGCAGCCTGCAGCAGTATTACCGGGAACATTGGCTGCTGATGCAACAACAGCCATATGCCAGTTCAGCCAGCAAAATGCTGCCAGGAGGAAAAATAGCCTGCTTAATAATTTAGCCATGCCCGTAACTCTCTAACCTCTGCAACCGTCAGGCCGGTCATAGGTCGTCTTGGTCTCCACGGAAAGGATACGGTTCTCATCTGATCCGTGAAGCATGCTGCGCAGATGCTGAACCTTAGTTAAAAACTGCTTGCGTATGTCTGTTGGCAGCCTTTCCCCAGCCTGGAACCTTGAGCCCAGAGGATTCAGAAAGCGCCCATTCTTCCTTATCCGGTAATCAAGGTGCGGGCCCGTAGCATAACCACTTCTGCCTACGTATCCGATAATCTGCCTTCTTGTCACCCTGGACCCCTTTCTGATGCCCTTGCCGAACCGGGAAAGATGCCCGTAATATGTCTTATAACCGCCTTCATGTTCTAATATAACGATCCTGCCATAGCCGCGCTGCCAGCCGGTAAAATCCACTGTCCCGTCTGCCACAGCCATGACAGGCGTTCCTATAGGAGCGGCAAGATCCACGCCGTAATGCGGCCTGAAGACCTTGAGAATGGGATGAAACCTGCGCGAGGTAAAACGTGATGTTATGCGGTATACCTTCAGAGGGGTTTTCAGAAATCTCCTGGCAAGCGCCCTGCCATCAGGGGTATAATATCCTTTTGATTTTGAATCGCCTTCTCCATTATAATATGCCTCAAGGCACATCCCTTCCAGCCTGCAGTACCTGGCGGCTATTATCCTGCCATATCCTACCAGTTCATTGTCTTTAAGATACTTTTCAAAGATAAGGCTGAAACTGTCGCCGATCCTGGCCTCGGTATTAAAATCTATCTGAGATGCAAATATGCTGGAAAACTGCTTGGCCAGACGGGGAGAAAGCCCGTAAGCGGAAAAGGAATCCATGAGGCCGGAACCAATCGTGCCGGAGACCTTTACGGTCTCCTTTTCCACAACCACAGGCTGCCGTATCAGGACAAACCTGTCCGGCTCCATGTAGCCTGAACATACTTCGTATATGGCAAACGGGCTCCTGTGCCACACAAGAGACCTGAAATGGCCTTCTGAATCTCTATAGAGATCGAAGTGCTCTCCCGGCCTGCAATGCCTGACATCAAAGGCCTTTCCGAGTTCCTGGATAACGGGATCAAGTACATGCCTGTCCAGGCCGTAGCGTTCAAGGGCCGCCTTCATGCCCTCACCTTCCCTGACAACACCGCGATTAACCTTGATACCCGAATAAAAATTGGGCTTGGGATCAGGCTTGGCCAGCAGCTGGGGCTGTTCGCAGGCATCAAACAGATCATCAGGGTCCATGCTCATGAGCTCAAATGTCTCTGGCACATAGGGCTCATCAAATACAAAGAGTTCCCTTGCAGGATCCGGGCCCTTTTCCACCACGAGAGGAAACCGGTCTGCCTCAGCCTTTTTCACAAGGTTCAGGCCCTGCTGGGCCACCTGAAACATACTGAAAATACCACAGGCCACCAGGATAAAATCAATCAGGCGGTATGGCTGCCCGGCACAATTACTGGATTCTACCAAAGTTATCTCCTTCATTTGGGGAATACATGGATTAATTCACGAGATGGATAGCATGTAAAGACATTGCCATAGAAAACCCTGCACAGGACATGCCTCACAATATGGCTTTGCATTTATGAGAACCTAAATCCTTCGTACAATAATAAACTCAGCTGGACATCGCCTTCAGCCAGACCTTTCTGCGCCTGGGGCCATCAAATTCACAAAAAAAGACCCTCTGCCACTGACCAAGCTGTATGGTGCGGTTTTCAACAACAATCTGCACACTTTCGCCCACAAGAGAGGCCTTGACATGCGCAGGTGAATTGCCCTCCATGTGCCTGTAATCGAAATCCCAGGGCACAATACTGTTCAGAACCTTGATAATATCCCGGCGCACAGCTGGGTCGGCTCCTTCGTTAATTGTAACTGCCCCTGTAGTGTGTGGACAGTAAACAACCAGAAGACCAGATTCCAGGTCGAGCTCCTCCACTTTTGACTGCAAGCCGGAGGTTATATCGACCATTTCTGTCTGACTACTTGTAACCACTTCTAAAAAATTTTTCTTATTCATGTAATTCTGAATGTGATTTTATTGTAATTTCTATGAGTTGACCAGGGACACAACAAAATGGAGAAACCAGTTTTCGTAAAAAAACTGAGTCACTATTCACGGCCTAAATTTATTTAATATAACCTGAAATCCCGTGTCTGCAAGGATATTTATTGACAAAACAGAGCAGAATAAGCCTTTCCAGTACAAAAAAATACGGGAAATGACAAGTTTTGAGGAAATACATAAGCACAGCAATAATTCCGTTGCATGGTTTGCATATTTGCTCTTACGATAACTGCAAATTTGAGATAAAAATGGTGAAGAAATAAAAAGCGGCCTGCATACTGCGTAACAGACATCGGAGATTAGTCATGAAATTATCAGAAGAATGGGCGTTATTAGATCTTTATGAAAAATTTGAAAAGGTAATATGCCTTATACTTTCATTTTTTGTTGCTCTTATAATTATCTATGCCACTTACAAACTAGGTTACCATATTGTTGAGCTCTTCTTTAAAAAAGGGCTTGATCCTGTAGAGCACAAGTCATTCAAGATGGTCTTTGGCATGATAATGGTCGTGTTAATTGCCCTGGAATTCAAGCACTCCATTGTAAAAGTAATTGTTAACCAGGAAAGTATAGTCCAGGTGAAGACCGTGCTCCTGATCGCCATTCTTGCAATAAGCCGTAAAATGATAATCCTTGATATAAAAACAACGTCGCCAATGATCATATTTTCTCTTGCCAGCGTGCTGCTCGCCCTGGGAGTTGTTTACTGGCTGATGCGTGAACGTGATGACCGGTTAATCAAATCCAACGAGGATGTGACAATAACTCCGGAGAAAAAATGATGATGCCAGCTATACTGCTGTCTATTTCATGTTTTGCCGGAGCGCCTCCTGAAACTTCTTGAGCTGCTGCTCATAATATTCCCTGTTCTTTGGAGCCATTGCAAGGGCCTTGCGTTCAACGGCAACAGCCTGTTCCTTGAGCCCGTTTACAAAATAAGCCTCTGCCAGTGTATCAAGAACATGAGGGACTGGTTTCAACCTTGCAGCCTTTTTGGCAAGCTTCAAGGCCTCATCAGGCCGCCTAAATTCTGCCACAGGAGACCTGGCATACAGCCAGGCCAAATTATTCAAGGCCTCTGGATTTTCCGGCTGCATGGCCAGAAGTTTTCTGTATGCCAGCTCTGATTCCCGGTACTGCTTCCGCTCAAATGCCAGTTCTCCTATAAGCAGGTACCACTGAGGAGTCCTCTCAGGGCCGTTAATAAGTTCCTGGATATACATCCTTACGATATTGTCA
The DNA here is from genome assembly GCA_026992735.1 of Deltaproteobacteria bacterium. Taxonomy (GTDB): domain Bacteria; phylum Desulfobacterota; class Dissulfuribacteria; order Dissulfuribacterales; family QOAL01; genus QOAL01. Next base: position 28,742 of record JALWYO010000119.1, on the reverse strand, counting down.
TGTGCTGCTGATTTCCATGTATTTACAGGAAGCACAGAAGGCAGGAGTATTAATATGCAGCAAACCGCCATATAGGCTGCCCTGGTCCAGTAAAGTAACCGCTCCTGCTTTCTTATCAGACCTCTGTCTGAAAAGGCGTCTGTCAGAAACTTTATCCGTTCGGCTATACTGTAGTGGTGCCAGTTTGGTTTATAAGGATCTATACCTGACAGCAAGGCCACTTTCTTGAGGGCATCGATGAGAAAAAGCGGATGGCCATGAATCCTGAACACGGCCATGTCAGCCTCCCGTTCAAAATTCCTCATAAAAAAACCCATGAGAAAACGGAAATACAGGATAAATATCAGACCCAGCGGCAGAGCTGCCAAAAGCGCCGCAATCGAGGACGGCCATCTGCTGACCACAAACAACAGCTTGAAGCCCAGAGGGCTGGAAAGCAGCCAGGCAAAAACAGGACTGGCCAACCTGAAAAGCACTGCCGAATAGACTGCCAGCAACAGCACGTACCATAGTACGTGTTTCCTCCTGACATGCTCTACTTCATGGGCAATGACCGCCTCTATCTCTTTCGGCAACAGATACGTCAGCAGGCACGGAGTAATAAGGATGAACCTGAACCCCGGTATTATTCCAAGCACGGCAGCAGTACATGCCATGACCTCTCCGGTGGACCAAACCATGATGTCCGAAAAGGTCATGCCCTGCTTTGCAAGAATATCCTCTATCTTCTGCCTGAGCTCAGACCTGGGAAGTGGATGACATGTCCAGAGACGCACAACCAGCGGTGGCACCACAAACAGAAAAAACAGCATAAAAATAACCAAAAGCACCAACTGGGAGTAATCTGAATCAAGCCAGTGTCTAAGCAAGGAAATAGGCAGCTTGCCCAGGATATCGATAAAGATGATGAGAAAGAAATAGGGAAGGACCACTGGCAAAAGCAGGCGCAGCCTGGAGCATACGGTTCTTGAAACCAGAGGGCCGGGCCTGTTTCCCAACCTGGCTGCTGCAGCCCACACGACAGAGAGATAGCCAAAAAAAAGGATGACACCGAGAATCTCCCGAAGGCTCTCTATCCCTGCCATGGCGGCCACCTTGAAAAAAAAGGCGCCGAAATCCAGGAAATATATATCCAGGATGAAGGGCAGGAGAGCAACCCATTCCCACAAGTCAGGTCTTGCAAAACCCTTATCTTTTACCTGCCTCCTCAAAATAACAAAACAGGCCGCATACCAGATCAGTGCCTTCACGCACCACAAAATGCATATTGTCAACGGGGCAAGATGGCTTGAAGCTTGCTCAGGAGCACTGCTTATCAGCAGCAATGCCACCACGAATTCCAGAATTTGTCCATAAGGCATGATCTGGAGTGTATCACCCAGCCAAGTGATTTACCATGGAAAAGCTGTTAAACTCCTGAAAAGCAAATTGACAAATGATGTATTCGTACTATTGATAAAAAAAGACTTGTCAAAAAATTAGGAGTTATAAACCCAGAACAGAATCGAAGGTACTTGCATTACTTCAAGAGCTGTTTGCTCCTTAACGTCTTTGCAATTAAGAGTGAAAGCACAACAATCGATCCGGAATACGCCAAGCACGCGCTGGCCTCTGGAAGCCAGTGCCTCTGCAGCAGGCTCAGTGGCAGTTTAAAGCGAGTTGCCCCGTATGCCTGCCGCCCCTCTGGGCCGTAGCGTTTCGGTTACTCTACAATCCGGGATAATATCAGCTGGCTTCTTCTTGCAAAATCCTCGTTTTGCCCGGATGGACAGCATGGCATAGGTCCTGGTAGCATCAGGACGATGCCAATAATTAATTCACTTCAACATCAGGACGATAATAAGAAAAAGGAGGATACATGAATGTTGGAAAATTTCATCACCGTAAACTGGGATGCTGTGGCCGCAGCCCTGAGAACAGATAACATCATAAAATTTTTTACCACAGTTGATCCACTGACATATCTGAAGAGCCCGCAGATAGTGGTTCCCCTGGGTGTCCTATGCATTGTGTTGTTTTTGTTCAAATTTTACAGAACATTGGCATTGCTTGTAGGAACTGCTGCCCTTTGGGCCGTAATTTTCAGGTTCATGCCAAAGCATGGAGAACTTGAGGTTCACAATGTTATAGTCTTCGGCAGCGTGGGCATGGCAGTGCTGGCTGTATGGATATACCTGTTCCTTCTGAAATCCGACTGACCATAGAAGCGCATATTTAAAATATTCCCTCCAAGGCCTTTTCCAGCCATCCGTATCCAGTAACCTCTTTTCTCGAACCTGATCCTGCAGTTGCCGGCATAAACACCGGGCTATCTATTGTCCAAATTTGTCAATATACTGGACTAAACGGACAACAACCGATAATATCTGTAACCCAAATGCTGCAATTACCGAGTTTGCCGGAGATGCAGGTCCGAAGGCACGAAATCGTACTTGTGCACTTCAACTGTATGATAATACTATATATTCAGTGCAGCTTGGATGTAAAATTTGCAACTGATCAAGGAATGCTACCGAGCTTTGCTGTATGCATTCCCCATTCTGTAAGTTTTCACAGGGCACCACATCAGATCTGGTGCCCTGTGAAAACTTACTAAAATTTTATGGTATGCGGCCGGAAGGCACTTCGCCTGTCATAATGGAGTTGCCTGTTCTGCCGTCAACGAGGACATCCCATGCCAAAGGTTACATTTCTTCCCTCTGAAAAGTCCATAGAATTCGAAGACCAGGAAAACCTCCTCAAGGCTGCCATGGATGCAGGCGTTCACATCAATGCGAGCTGTGGAGGAGCAGGCGTATGTAACAAATGCCGCATATTTATTGAACAGGGGCAGGTCCAGGGAGAAGAACTTCCAGATGGCGGCTGGAAGGCTTGCAGGACCATACCCTTGACAGATATCGTGGTACGGGTGCCGGTGGAATCGGAGATGGACAGAAAGGCTCTGGCACGTCCCCTGGCCGCCAAAGCTGTCTCATGGATAAAAATTCACGGAGAAACCCTCAGGCTCCGTTCAGAACCGGTCATAACCAAGGAGCTGATAGATCTCCCGGAGCCGTCCGTCCACGATAATATCAGTGATCTGGGCAGGATCAGGCGGGAACTGGGCCAGGCATTTCATCTCGATGTTGACAGCCAGGTACTCTACAAACTTCCATATGCACTCAGGCAAGGCAACTGGCAGGTGACGGCCAGCCTCATGGAAACTGCCAGGGCAGACCATAAGCGCCTTGTCAGAGTCCAGCCTGGTGACCAGGTCATGGGCAATTGCGCGGTCTGTGTTGACATCGGCACTACCACGGTATCAGCCCAGCTTGTATCACTCAAAGGCCAGGAAATCCTGGCCGAATCTTCCAATTACAATCCGCAGGTAAGCTTTGGGGAAGACGTAATATCCAGGATGGAATTTTCCAGGAAGGTAGATGGCCTGGAAATCCTCAAGGGCAAGATCATAAAATGCCTCAACCAGCTCATACATGAGCTTACAGACAAAGCAGACATAGCTGTTGAAGATATAAGCCTGATCAGCATCGCAGCCAACACGGTCATGACTCATTTTCTCCTTGGCCTCGAGACCAAGTTTCTGAGGGCCCAGCCCTATATTCCTGTAGCAAATCAGTTTCCACCTGTAAGGGCCCGGGAGATAGGCATGGACATGCCGGAGCATGTGAGGATATTCCTTGCGCCGTGCGTGGCCAGTTATGTTGGCGGTGACATAGTAGCCGGAGTAGTAGGTGTGGGTCTGAACCATCATCCTGAACTAACCCTGTTCATAGACATTGGCACCAACGGAGAGATAGTCCTGGGCAACCAGGACTGGATGGCCTGTGCTGCATGCTCTGCAGGCCCCGCATTCGAAGGCGGCGGGATCAAATTCGGAATGCGCGCCACTGTTGGAGCGATTGAAGTGGTACACATACATCCCGTGACCTTTGAGCCCATGGCCCTTACCATAGGAGGAAAAAAGGCAAAGGGCATCTGTGGCTCTGGAATCATAAGTCTTCTTGCAGGACTTTTCATGACCGGCGTCCTTGACAGACAGGGCAAGTTCAGGCGTGACCTTGATATCCAGAGGGTAAGGCCGGGCACAGACGGATGGGAATATGTGGTAGTAGAGAAAGAAGCCACATCCATAGGACAGGACATAGTATTCACCGAGGCAGACGTGGAAAACCTCATCCGGGCCAAAGGGGCAATGTTTGCAGGCTACCTGACCCTCCTGGAATCTGTGGGCATGGCCGTAGAGGACCTGGAAAGGATAATCCTTGCAGGTAACTTCGGAAGCTATCTGGATCTGGACCAGGCCATAATCATAGGGCTCCTGCCCGACATCCCCAGGGACAAATTCTTCTTCGCTGGAAACTCTTCCCTTACAGGTGCAAGGGCAGCTGCCATATCATGGCCCAAGTTCCAGGAAATGAAACAGGTGGGCCAGATGATGACCCACTTTGACCTGAGTGACAATCCCAGGTTCATGGATCACTACGTATCCTGCCTGTTCCTGCCGCACACTGATCTGAGCCTGTTCCCAACGGTGAAGGAGGCCCTGGAAAGCGGAAATCGTAACTGATCACGGGTTCTAATGGGCTTTACTGTATATTTCCCCTGGGGAAATCACTCCTGTCTGAGCAGGACATCCCTGCAGCACCTTGCATAGTCTTCGGGAAAGTGGCCTGTGATCCACCTGCCCTGGCGTTCGCTGAATGCCCCGGGGGATCTGGGATGTCTCGGCAGAAAACAGTATATAAGCCTCTGGCCTGGATCATCCAGGAACCTTCCGGATATCTCAAAACAGGTAATCATCCTGGCTCCCAGACCATCAAGTGCCCTCACTGCTTTGAAGATCAACCGGTCCAGGGTCTGCCGCATCTGTAAATCTGCTTCCAGGATATTGCTTACAGGTTTCAAGGTCATGATCTGGAGCTCGCCCTGTGACCTCTGTGCCTTTGGTACAAAAAGGATGGCGTTTTCATCGCCCTCGATCACCAGGCTGGAAGGCAGATCATCCCTTCCATCCATGCGCCTGTTTTCCTGAATGGCGTGTACATAGGCATCAAAAAAGGATACACCGTACCGCCTTCTATATTCTGTGGCAAACCAGGCCACGTTGTCTCCCGCAGCATAGGAAGGAAGATATTCCATGCCGGGGACACTGGCATCCACGGGTTGAACCCTGGCAGGTATCAATGCGAACTGCTGATGTATCTGCTGGTGCGAGGCATGAAGCCTGAAGCCGGAAGGACTGAAATCGTAACCATAATTCCAACCCCATAGACAGGCGGTAAAGAATGGATCGCCCCCTGCATCCATGAGCCTGCGAAGCCTGGCCAGCACATCCAGCCTGAGCTCTTCAAGTTCCATGGGAGACATAAGCCCCCTTTTCTCCAGCCCTGCATTCAGATCAGCAGCCAGCCTGCAGTATGTCCTCTGGTAGTATAGATGTCTCAGCCCCCTTACGTCCTCCATATCCAGGTCTCTGACCGAATACCTCACAGCATCCTGGGCCATGTTGGCGGCAAAATGACCCCAGGGAATGTAACTGTTCGCCCTGAGATATTCCCAGATATGAGTCCTGTCCTTGCTGACATACTCACCTACAATGGGATTATGCCCCTGAATACCTGGATTCAGGAGCATCACCGCCTTTACTTCGTCCGGAAGCCAGGGATTGTTCCCAAGGGTTTCGTAAAGATCACTATCCCTGACAGAGGGCTTTAACATCCCTTCAGGCCCCTTCACAAACCGCAGGCCTGCAGGCACTGTGCTGCTGCCCTCAAAGATAAAATCCGCACACAGAGGCAACAGCCTCAAAAGCAGCGGCACATGAGTACATAACTGTGCAATAGTCAGGAGGATAGGCCGGGGAAGCTCCCTGAGATCCACGTCATCCAGACCGGGAATGGCTTCAAGGCTTGTGTCCCCGCGGGGAATAAATGAAAAGTCAGGCCCCTGGGAACCGTTCTTTTCGGCAATATCACCCAGTATATATGTAACTCCCCACATGGGAAAAGCGTTGGGCACCTCGTAAACCTTGTCTGCTGATGCAAAATGCAGGTCTCCCTGGGGGAAATTGGCCCGGTTATCTATTACAGTGCCGTTATCCGCCTTGCCAAGAGACATTATCGCAGATGTCATCCTGTTGTTTGCTACCGTGAAAGACGGCCTGTGTATTCCAGCTGCAAACCGCCCTGACGGATGAACGCAGGTACGCAGGTAATCCTTTTCCAAGCTCAAAACCTCCTGTGTATTCAGCCTGAAAACTGAAACTTGCCACTCAAGTATTCAACAAGCACTTTGCTGATATAATTAATAAATTTCATTTTCCTCGCATTCGACATGCAGAATTTAGATCACAACCTTTCTGACAACCATGCCTGGACCTGGGCCTTTGTGGGAATGGGACCTGCGCAGAGTACCTCGTCCCCCAGTATTAGAGCAGGAGTCCTGGTAACTCCATAGCGCCATATCTCATCCCGGTCAGTAACATGATAGATATCGGCAGCAATCCCCTGTTCAGCCAGGACCTCCATTACAAGCTGCTCCAGCTTGTTACAGCCAACGCATCCCGGGCCTAGTATCCGTATGGCCTTTGCACCTGTTGAATCCTCCTCGCCCTCCAGGAGCCTTTCAAAGGCATTGACATAGTCTTCGATAGCAGAAGGTGGGATATAGTTCTTCTTTTTCAGGAGATCCACAATCTTCTCCGCACCCTGCCGCACGGTCAGCTCATGCCTGGCCACCAGTGGCTTCACCTGGGAAAGGGCTGTTTCCATGCCAAAAAGGCCGATACTCTTGCCAGCAATAATTATCTTGTTACCCATGATGATCGTAACTTCTCAAGTAAGCGCTTACAGAATAGAAATATATACAGTAAAGCCCATTGGAACCTGTGATCGTAACTTCTCAACAAGTCCGTTCAAATTCTCCTGTCTCTGCTTATACAGCATAATGCCATGACGGCATGTCTCAACAAACCGCCACCACAAATTCTCCGATCTCACAAGGTACGGTTATTCAACCTTGAGATGGTATTATAAACCCGGATTATTCAGCTCACAAGTTTGCCTAAGATGCATGCTAGCCATGCAATAATTCAAAAAAATATTTTTTCAGGCACTTGCAGTACATAATCCGGGACAAAACCTCTGGCAGGAATTGAAAAGATAGTGGTTTCAGACCTATATCCCTTTACAAATCGATCATGTATTTCAGAGGATTGACACGGCAAATCTTCTGCTTAAAATATAGCCTGAATTTGACAATGAACCGGTTCCAGGCTGCAGGGGCGTCCTGCAGCTGGCGCACGGGATTGTATCTCTATCTCTAACGGGACCATGGATGGGGCTACATATGCAGGCGCATCTCACATCCTGGACATTTCACTGGATACCAGGCTCTCCATAATACAGGCATTATCTTCCTGTTTTCTCCAAGACAATCAGTAGATTTTCGCAATATTCGGAGGAATAGATGTGATAGAAGCACAGAATATTTCCATGGATTACGGCTCGTTCAGGGCAGTGGACAACTGCTCTTTTGTTGTGAACAAAGGGCAGATAGTGGGCCTCGTTGGGCCAAATGGTGCTGGCAAGACCACTATAATGAAAATCCTTGCCACACAGCTGGCTCCTTCAAAAGGCACTGCCAGGATAAATGGCTTTGACACACAGCAAGATCCTATAGAGGTACGGAAAAACCTGGGTTTCCTGCCTGAACATGCACCACTCTACGAAGACATGGAGGTAAGAGAATACCTTCGCTTTGCAGGTGAAGCCAGAGGAATGGGAGGCAGGAAGCTAAAGGACAGGTTGGCCTGGGTATGCGAAAACTGCAGCTTGAGTTCCATGTGGTGCAAACCCATTGGAGAACTCTCCAAGGGCTACAAGCAGCGTGTCGGCCTTGCACAGGCACTTATCCATGACCCTCCCGTGCTCATCCTGGATGAACCTACTTCCGGGCTTGACCCCCTGCAGATAATGGAGATAAGACAGCTCATCAAATCGCTGGCAGCTGAAAAGGCCATCCTGTTCAGCACCCACATACTCCAGGAGATCACCGCGCTTACAGACAGGGCGGTTGTCATAAACGAGGGAAAGATACGTGCTGACGGCCCACTGGAGCAGCTGTCAAGAAAGGTGTTCCCGGAGGAACAGGTATTTGTATGCCTTGAAGGCCAAAATCTATCTGGAGATGTATTCGAATCCATACCTGGGATCAAAAAAATCCGGGAAGCGCCTGCAGACGCAGAAACCCATGGGCAATGCTTCCGGATAACCACAGGGGATGCCAGAAAGACGATGCAGGATATCTCTAAAATGGCAATGGAAAACAGGCTGCAGATACTGGAACTATACCAGGGAAAACCAGACCTGGAGCAGGTCTTTTCCGCCATCATCTACCCGGAAAACAGCATGAATGAAGATGCAGCTTCAAGCAATGCTGCATCGGCTACAGTTCAGCATCAGAGGTGATAAGGTCATGCGGGGTTCATCATTAACTATCTCAAAGCGGGAATTTTCATCCTATTTCAATTCGCCGGTTGCCTACTGTTTCATAGTGGTATTCCTGCTGGTTACCACCGGCCTGTTCATGATGCCTTTTTTTGTAGCAGGCATGTGCAACATGAGAAGCTTCTTCAACAACCTGTCCCTGATCCTCGTGGTCTTCATACCGGCTGTTACCATGCGACTGTGGGCAGAAGAAAGAAAGACAGGGACATTGACACTGCTGTTCAGCCTGCCTCTAACCAGCGGAAAACTCGTTGCAGGAAAATTCCTGTCAGCACTGCTGTTCTGCATACTCGCCCTGGCAGGCACGCTGACCCTGCCGGTCATGCTCTATGCCCTTGGCACACCTGACCCAGGGCCCATCATCGGGGGATATACAGGAAGCGTGCTGCTGGCAGGAATGCTCCTGTCCATGGGCATGGCCATCTCGGCATTTTTTGCTGACCAGGTAGTGGCATTCATACTGGCGTTACTGGCAGGCATATTCTGTTTCCTGGCAGGCACCGGGTTTTCTTCCACGTTCATAGACGGATGGATCCCCGGACTTGGCACGTTTCTCAAGGATGCGGTAGGCATCCCAAGCCATTTTTCCTCGTTTCAAAAGGGCGTCATAGATCTGGGAGATGTCCTGTTTTTTATCTCGTACACCCTTATCTTCCTGATAATAAACGGAATCGCACTGGAAGGCCATCTCAAGAAAAGGATGGCGGGCAGACTCATGACAGGCATAGCAATGCTTATTGCCACAGGCCTGTTCTTCAACGCCACTATCTCGAACATGAGGCTGTACAGGCTGGACCTCACAGAAAACAAACTATACACCCTTTCACAGGGCACCAGGAACGTGCTGGAAAAACTCCAGGTGCCGATTCACGTGGTATATTATTGTTCATCCAAGGACAAGATGCCAACTGCCATGAAGGACATGCCAAGAGATATTGGTGATATTCTTGAAGAATTTTCGAAATTATCTCCAAAATTTACCTATGATATCGTTGATCCGGACGACTTGCCTGCGGACAAACGCGCTGCCCTGGAGAAGCAGGGCATATCGCCTTTCAGCGCCCAGACCATAGAGAAGGATGCAGTCAACATCAAACGCATCTACTCCGCCCTGGCCCTGTCTTACCTGGATAAGAAAACAGAAGTCATACCGCAGTTAGTACCTGATTCCCTTGGCAGCCTTGAATATGACTTGGTTTCCAAGATATACCGTCTCACCCTGACTGCTCCCCCAAAGGTAGCGCTGGTAGCCCCGCTGAAACATCTCTCGCCACAGATGGCCATGATCTACCAGAGATTAGGGCAGCCTGTGCCTCCAGGTATGGACCTTTACAAAAAGGTCGTGGCCCTTTTGCAGTCAGAAGGATACCAGGTTGTCCGCCCAAAAATAACCAAAAACTCGCCTATACCGGACGACTGCTCCGCCCTGGTGCTGCTGGGCCCTGAATCCCTGAACAAGCGCCAGATATACGAGATAAGGAGTTTTCTTGCATCAGGCCGCCCTGTATTCCTTGCTGTCCAGGAATATACCTATGACTATAACGAAGGGCCTGATGGAATGGAGGCAAGTGCCCAGAAAACAGGGACTGCCGCCGACGACATCCTGGCCGGACTGGGCATCAGGCTGAACAAGGACATGCTCTTTGACCAGAAGCATGCGGTGCTGTCCATACAGACTTCGAGACAGGTGGGTATGTTCACGGCAATGGTGCAGACACCGGTAAACTATCCCATGCAGATCCAGATTTATCCGGAACAGATGAACCAGCAGTTGTCCATAACAGGGAATCTCCCCGGGCTCCTTTATCTATGGGGCAGTGCCCTGGACATAGACAGCGCACAAATAAAGAAAAACGGCATAAAGCAGACCCTGCTTTTTACATCCAGTGAGCAAAGCTGGACCAGGCCCTACCACATGGGACCGCTGACTGCAGAGGACATCAATCCACCTGAAGAGGGCATGAAAAAATATCCGCTGGCCGTCATGCTGGAAGGCAGGTTCCCTGACCCTGCGGATAATGGCAAGGCGCCCCCCTGGCCGGAAGACAGTGGAAAATCATCGGCTAATGCCAGTGCAGTCGGCAAAACAAAAGACGATACAGGCGCCGGAGTGATTGATGCAAGCGGCAAAAAACATAGAAACAGCAAGGCGCGTCTGATCGTTATCGGGTGCAGCGAGATGTTTTCTGATTCAGCTCTTACCGCACTGAGCAATGCATCTCTCTTTATGAACACCATGGATGCACTATGCCTCGGGCCCGACCTAATAAATATCAGGAACAAGACACAGACCCAGAGATTCATCACACCTGTAAGCACAAGGCAGAAGATATTCTGGAGATTGTTCACCCTGTTCCTTGCACCGGTTCTCTGGACTGCCATAGGGATTCTGAGAGCCGTTCACAGGAAGAGAAGGAGGAGCAGGTGCAGGCCTGCAGAGGCATAAAACAGGCATAGCTCAGGCTGTTATCGTGAATAAAAACGGTTTACACATGTCCAGTTACTGACGCAGAGGTAAAGGCCATGAAAAAAAATCATCTTATCATACTGGCAGGGCTGCTCGCAGCCCTGGTGGCAGCATATTTTTTCGTGCAGAGACCAAAGACCAGCAAGGTTGCCGGATTTTACCGCCAGGTAACCCCTGCATTCGACATAGACAGCATAAACAGCATAGACGCACTGGTGCTGTCCCATCCAGACACCATGCTGCATCTCAGGAAGGGAAAGACCGGATGGGTGGTGGAGATGGAAAGAGATGGTGAAAAATTCCAGGCCCCTGCCAGGGACAGCAAGGTCAAAAGGCTCCTTGGCATCCTCCGGGATATGCAGGGAGAGCTCAGAGCACAGGGCAGCAATCATTTTGCCACATTCAATATCGGGCAGAAAGAAGGACTTAAAATCACTGTCAGCAGCACAGACGGCAAACAGTTCACCCTTGTCGTGGGCAAGAAAGGCCCTGACTGGAGCTCATCCTTTGTAAGAAAGGCCGACTCAGACAAGATATTTCTGGTGTCCAAAAATATACTGGCTGCCTTTGACATATGGTCCGAAAAACCAGACAAGGATCTGAACCTGAAATCCTGGGTGAACATGGACGTTATCTCCGTATTCCCCGATGATGTAAAAAGATGCTCCTATGAATCCAAAGATTTATCATGGAGTCTTACCAGGGCTAACGCCAATAACAATAAAAATAACGGCCAAAACAAGAGTACGATAGACAAAAAAGGAGGCAAGGCAACCTGGATATTCAAGACCGGAGACACAAGGCAGAAAGAATCCGCAGCTGAGGTAGAAGAATACCTGTCAAAGCTCCTTCCCTTGCATGCAAAAGACATAGAAGCGCCATCTGCAGCAACAAAGTCCGGGCGGTCGCAGGACAGTGCGGAAAAGATGGCCTCATTTTCATGCACTGTGGAATCAGGCCCTGAAATCACCGTAACTATTGATAGATGCCTGGATAAAGAAAAATATTGTCTTGTCAGGCGCAACAATTACATTTTTAAAGTGGATAAGACATGGGTGCAAAGGCTCCAAAAGCCATTTGTCAGCCACCAATTATCTCATTAAATCCGTCAATAACCATGTTAAGTTCTTCTGGAGAAACACTTCCG
>JALWYO010000119.1:0-16611 GCA_026992735.1 Deltaproteobacteria bacterium | reverse complement strand
TTGCGATTTTTCTCCGGATTCTTTTCGTTGATAATGTCCGAATCTGACTTATTTTGATCCAGGATTTTTTAGGCAATTTTGTCTTTGAAAGTTCAAAAGTTAACGGAAACCCTGCCCTTTGAGGTTGGCTTGTGATTGCCATCGCTATCACAGTCCCAGATTTTTCATTAAAAATGTCATGACTCAAAATAAGAACAGGGCGAAATCCGCCCTGTTCACTGCCCATTACAGGATTTAAATCAGCCCAATAGATCTCCCCTCTCAATATGTTGGCCATTCTTTTATCTCCATTGACAATCCCTCTTCTGCCATATTCTGCTCAAAATCTGGGTCAAGATTAGCACATTCTTGACCTAACCGGGTCTTCCTTAATCGCTTGAGTTTATCTGCAACAGCTTCTTGAATGGCCTTACTCCTGTTTGGGAACAGATTCGACTTCACCAGTAAGTCAACTTGTTTCAATAGTTCGGCATCGATTGTAATTGCAATTTTTGCAGCGGGCATTTCATTACCTCCAGTATGATATTTTATCATACCGAATATCACTGCAAAAGTAAATTCATTTTTTGGCTAATGCCCTTCGTGGTCTTCGTGAACTTCGTGGTTATTAATATAAATGTGAATTACGTCTCCATCTTTCGGGCTTTTTGAGAAGTTACGCTTCCTGCTCGTAACGTCCTATTTTAACAGTCAAATAATTCGAATCTTGATGTCTTTCTATCAAAAATCAGTTCCGCCCTGCTCCCACAGTTGCCAGTATATATTTTCCCGACAGGGCAAAGACTGCCAGCTTCACTGTGCCACCGGCTCAGACTTTTCCCATCCGGAGATAAAAACCGCCGATTTGATTGGTACGCCATGACCATATTCCAAATGCCAATCCATCATTGTTGATCACCTGAAATCTCGACAATTGCCCTGTTAGCGGTTATTGTCGTTTTAGATTTGCACTATCATGCGGTATCGGGACAACCCGCCGCCAAAATATTAAGACAGGTTATGAAAAATGAAACAGAACAAGCTTAAAAGCACGGTATTGTGGACTTCTTTCCTGTTTTTTGCATGTGTCAACGGGGCGACCGGGGCAATTCTATACTTTCACCAGGAATTTCTGGATCCCCAGCGCTGGGAAGGCTGGGTCCTTGCAGCAGCTCCGATGGGCGCATGGCTGCTGTTTGCCATGGTCATCGCCATGATCAAAACAGAGCCGGAACACAAAGCCGAAGGTACTGCTGAACCAGTAACTGAAGGCGAAGAGCCAAAGGAGACGCCCGGTGGAGAAGGTCCACCTCCAGAGACACCTGAACCTGAAAAAGAACCCTCTGCAGAAGAACTTTACCCAAAGGAAATAGCAGTGGTACAGCTCCTGGGCCTCCTGCAAAGAGAAGGCAGGCTGCTGGACTTCCTGGAAGAGGACATAGAGCCTTATGATGATGCCCAGATCGGGGCCGCTGTCAGGCAGGTTCACAGGGGCTGTCGGGCCGCCCTGAACGATGCCCTGGGGCTGAAGCCTGTATTGGATGCATCTGAAGGGACAGAAGTAGAAATAGAAGAAGACTTTGACCCCACCAAGATCCGCCTCATTGGCAATGTCCACGGGAATCCCCCATTCAAGGGGATAATACGCCACAGTGGATGGAGATACACCAAAATCGACCTTCCTGAATGGACAGCCAAGGGGAAAACCGACGTACTCGCACCTGCAGAGGTAGAAATCACCTGATCATGAAAGAAACAAAATCCAGATTCGTCATAGGTATTGACCTGGGCACCACTAACAGTGTGGTCTCCTACATAGACATTGAGAACGAGCATGACCAATCTGAATCTTCCAGAATAGAAATCTACCCGTGCCCGCAGATAGAGGCACCCGGAGAGATAAAAGAACACAACCTTCTCCCATCGTTCATATACCTTCCCACCCAGCAGGAAAGGGAAGGCGGTGGGCTGGTCATGCCTTGGGACCCGTTTGGCGAGCGTGTCGTAGGCAGATGGGCCAGGATCAGAGGAGCAGAGGTACCTGGAAGGCTTGTGTCCTCAGCCAAGAGCTGGCTCTGCCACAGGGGCGTGGACAGGCTTGCCCCCATCCTTCCACTGGATGCAGCCCCGGACTGCCAGAAAATGTCCCCGGTAGTAGCCACTGCCACGTATCTCCGCCACTTCAAGGCCGCATGGAACCACACCCTGGGCAAAAAGGCCGGTCAGAAGATGGAAGACCAGGATGTATATATCACCATCCCTGCATCCTTTGATGCAGTAGCAAGAGATCTTACTGTAAAAGCCGCGGCATCTGCCGGCCTGAAGGATGTGGTCCTCCTGGAAGAGCCACAGGCTGCATTTTATTCGTGGCTGCACCTGCAGGGCGATGCCTGGAGAAAACAGGTCAAGCCGGGAGACGTGATACTGGTGGTTGATGTTGGAGGCGGCACCAGTGACTTCAGCCTCATACAGGTCTCAGGGAAAGACAATCAGCTCTTCCTGGAAAGGCTGGCAGTTGGTGAGCACCTGCTCCTTGGCGGTGACAACATGGATCTGACCCTCACCTGGACACTCTCGGAAGAGCTCAAGTCCAAGGGCCACAAGCTGGATCATCACCAGTTCCAGGCCCTTTGGAACAATGTCCGCCTGGCCAAGGAAAAACTGCTGGAGAATCCTGACCTAGAATCCGTGCCGGTAATCATAGCTGGTAAAGGATCGGGGCTGGTGGGAGGAACCATCAAGACCGAATTAACCAAGCAGCAGGTTGTGGAAATCATCCTCCAGGGTTTTTTCCCCGAATGCAGCATAAACGACATGCCCCTGGAAAGGCAGAAGGCAGGCCTCCAGGAACTCGGCCTTCCGTACAGTGCGGATACGGCCATTACCAAGCACCTTGCCAAGTTCCTCAACTCAGAGACTGCATCTGCCGGCAGAGAAGGCCAGGAACATGAAGGGCCTGTAATACCCACGGCCGTACTGTTCAATGGCGGTGTCTTCAAGGCGGCTGTCCTGCGTGAAAGGATAATGTCCGTCATAACCAGCTGGGCACAGGGCGCTGAGGAACCTCCCAGGGAACTGCTGGGCACTGACCTGGACCTTGCGGTATCCAGGGGCGCGGCGCACTTCGGCCTGGTACAGCTCGGCGAGGGCATCAAGATCAGAGGAGGTGTGCCAAGGTCTTACTACATAGGTCTTGAATCCGCCGTGCTGGCAATCCCAGGGATGCCTCCCCAGATCAAGGCGCTGTGCATGGTTCCAAAGGGGCTGGAAGAAGGCGCCACAGTGGATATCCCTGAAAAGGAGTTCGGCCTGGTGGTAGGCCAGGAAGTGGAATTCATGTTTCTCGGCTCAAATGACCGGCCAGAGGACAAGCCTGGAGACATCATATCTGACTGGGAAGATACCATCGAGCCTGTCAGTACCCTCCGCACCACGCTTGAGGCCCCTGATATAGAAGCCTGCACCGTCATCCCGGTGACGCTGCAGGCAAAGGTGACAGAGGTGGGCACCCTTGCCATAAGCCTGATATCCAAGGACAAAAACCTGAAATTTGATCTGGAATTCGACGTGCGGAATTGATGCGGCCCGTTATACTCTTTGACTCCAGCCAGCGCCTGATAGAACAGGCAAGGCATTACATCAATGATCCAGGCCGTATCCTTTCGAACAGGCAGAAGGCTGTTCCCCTCCTCTTAAAGGCGCTCAAAAACGGGGACCTGGAGCTCAGAAAAGAGATTGTGCTGGTGCTTGGAAGCATTGCCAAGGAGGAGATATACTGGCCTCTCTATGAAATCATGAAGGATGAAACAGAGCCGGACGAGTTCAGAGACCAGGCAGCCATCCACCTCGCCGTCATAGGACCTTTTCTGGACGATCCCCAGGGGCTCAACCGGAAACTCTTTACAGATATTGCCGCAGGCAATCCTGACCTAAAGGCCAGGGCCATAATGGCAGTAGGATGGGAGGGGAACCTCCCGGCAGCAGTTCCCCTCATCGAATGCATGTATGAACCAGACCCGGAAATCCAGGAACTGGCTGTAAGTGCCCTTTGCAACCTCAAGGATAGCAGGTTAATGGGCCTGCTGGCAGACAGGATAAAGAGATGCTCATTTGACCAGAAAAGGGCAATACTCTTTAATCTGTGGAGGTTCAGGGACAAGCAGGACGAGGTCGCTGCAATCTACAAGGATGAACTGGCCTCAGAAGACAGCGTGCTGCGCCTTGACATACTGATACTTCTGGGACAGATAGACAGCCGCCCTGAGAACGAGAGCATCTACCGGACCCTGCTTGCTGACAAGAGCCCGGAAGTCCGGGCACTGGCCATAGAACGCCTGTCAGAACTGGGCTGCCTTCAGGCCAAGGATATAATCCCCTTCCTGGATGACAGCTCCATGAAGGTCAAACGCACGGCGCTGATGGCGCTCCAGGCCAGTAGAGACAGCAGGACATAGCCTCTGCTATTTGGCAGCTGTCACATTGGCTTCCTCTATAATCACGGGGTAGAAATAGCCTGCGCCAAAATCCTTGTCTGCATGGAGAATACCCCTTACGACTACCACATCTCCAATGTTTGGGCTTGCCAGGGTGGTCACAGTAAGATCAAAATCCTTATTTTTCTCATTGCCTGTGCCATCCTGAACATGAACCCAGTTCTTGCCAAGGATATTTTTCGAAACCTTAACCACCTTGCCCCTGAGCACAACTGTTTTGCCGTCAAATTCCTTGGCCCTGCTGTAGGCCTGGGCCACGGTTATCGCACCCGGCCCGGTTACAGGCTCCATGACCTTTGTCACCTTCTTGGCAAGCCTTGGCGTACCGGTATGGGGCTTGGCCATCTGCCCGCCAGAGGCATGGGCTTTCCGGACAGGACCTCCACCTGAAACAGGCCCCTGGGAAAAGACTATGGTCTCGAAAGTCCTGTTAAGCTTATTGCTATGGAAATTTTTCATGGTGGCGCCAGGCATGAGCATGACGTCTTCCCCCACGGAAACAGTCATCTGAGGAACAGCCACCCAGAAATCTTTTCCTTCAAATTCCAGCAGGAGATAAGTATACCCGCCACTATTCATTGTCTCCTTTACAGTGCCGTAAATATATCCCGCATCTCTCTTTACACTGGCAGATTCATGGACAGACGCCCCCTTTGAAACATGTTTTACCTCGCTATTATTCTTGTTCTGGCAGCCCTGCAGGACAAGGCAACAAAAAAACATGCATACCGCAACCGTCACTGAAAAAAACACGTTCTCTTTCATGATTATTATGTTCTCCATTTCTGATTCATCTCATCCCGGACCATCCTGTAAAACCGGCTTTTAAAAGCACGACAGCACAATATCCACTTACATTCACAAGTCCATATCTATTTCAATCTAACAATAGTAGCGCCCCAGTGTCCAGCATCGTGTCCTGCCAGAAAAAAATCTTTCACAATGTTGCTGCGCGACAATATGGCGTGAACCGATTTTCTCAATATGCCCTTGCCCTTGCCATGCACTATCCTCACCTGCATTATGCCTATCTTCCTGCACTCTGCCAGGTAATCAGGCACAAGTTCCTTTATTTCCCCAGGGCTGAACGTATGCAGGTCCAAAGTACCGTCTATCTTTATTTCAACCGGCTCCAGGATATCTTCATCCATGTCTCAGGTGCCTCCCTTACCGCAATAATATCCGGCAAGAGGACAAACAACAATGCATAGATAGATTATATACATGCGGACAGTACAGGCATTTGGATGCCTCAATAACATAATGTGTCTTGATTATTATAGCCTGAGACATGTATCTTTATCCCCAAGCGCTCACAGGTCAGCGCATCTGCTGTGCTGGCGGGTGCTTTACTGTCCTCCGGGGCATGAAGCCTATCTTTGGACAAATTGCAGGAGACTATATCATGAGACAATATGTGGTTGATGAACTCAGGAAAAATGAAATCGAGCGGGTGGAACAGTACCTGTCCAGGACCTGCCAGGAGGGAGGGGTAAACAGGCTGTACTGGCTGCCGATACCGGACGATCTGCTCTCTGAAGAACAGGCCAAGCACGTGAAAGACTGTGGTCCGCATTGCATTGGAATAGAGATAACAGAGGATTCCGTTGTCTTCGAGATGCTGGTCAGGAGCAGGAAAAAACTGAGGTGCAGCTGCATCACCTATGCCTCAGAACAGCAGAGGAATTTCATCCTTCAATTTGCAGACAGACTGGTCCGGGAAACCGAGGTCGGAGCCTGAGAGGAGAAAAACAAAAAGACATGCTGCAACTTGACATAGATTGTGAAGGACCCATTACCCAGAATGACAATGCCTTCGAGCTGTGCAGGGAATTCATACCTGACGGAGACCGCTTCTTCTCCATAGTAAGCAAGTACGACGACTTTCTGGCAGACGTGGAAAAGCGCCCAGGCTACAAGGCCGGTGACACATTGAAGCTGGTGCTGCCATTCATAAAGGCATTTGGCGTGACAGACAAGATCATGGAAAAATTCTCCAGGGAAACCATCCAGATGCTGCCTGGCACAGAGCTGATGCTGCCAGAGGTAAACGCCATGATGCCCAGTTTCATCATCAGCACGAGCTATAGGCCATACATAGATGCGCTCTGCACAGCCCTTGGTTTCCCGGCAGAAAACTGCTTCTGTACGAATGTAAACCTGGATCAGTACAGCCTGCCAAAGAAAGAGCGGAATTACCTCATCAGGACTGCCGCTGAAATCGCCGGAATGGAGATGATCGAATGGCCGGATAATGCCACTGGCCTGGATGACGTTCAGCCAGCCCATAGAAAGACGATAGAACGCCTCAATACCATATTCTGGCATGACATTCCAGGCATGGAAATAGGCAGAATATTCCAGGACGTAAATCCTGTAGGCGGCGCTGAAAAGGCCATAGCGTTGCAGAAAAGCCTGGAGAGGACAGGCCTGGACCTTAAAGACGTCATCTATGCAGGAGACAGTATCACTGATGTCCAGGCACTTGAACTTGTAGATTCTGGTAGAGGCGTAGCCATTTCGTTCAATGGAAACAGGTACGCTGTCAACGCGGCAAGGTGGGCGGTGCTGTCAACAAATACAGCAGTCATTGCAGGTCTCTGCAAACTCATGCTGGAAAAGGGAACGGGCATAATGGATCAGATACCTGTTGACCGGGATGGAGAGCTGGACACCGGCATCATGCTCAGTGAAATGGAATCCGCCGGGGTACATGCAAAAATACTGGAGGCAATCGCAGACATAACAGGCAAAGGGAAATTCCAGGTTTTCAAGGTCAGCGAATGCCCCAGGGACAAGGTCATTGCCATGAGCGAAAAGGTTCGCAAGAGCGTGAGGGGGCATGGCATTGGTGAACTCGGATAATCCCAAGTGCTTGCAGGATGCTGCGGCCTCAAAAGGGAGGCGGCATCGCAACTGATCACAGGTTCCAATGGGCTTTACTGTATATATTCCCATTCTGTAAGCGCTCTCAGGGTGCCGCAGATGTAAGGCGGCGGGTGCGCAGTCGTACTCCCTGTACTTCAAGCGCCCGCCAACACATCAGATGCGGTACCCTGGGAGTGCTTACGCAGCATCTCTGAAGCAATAGCAGCTGCCCTGGCTGCTGCCCCTGGTTCTCCAAGGAGCCTGACAGTCTCCTGCAGCCCCTGGATCATCTGTTCCCTGGCACTGCGGTTTTCAAGCAGTTCTATGGCCTTGCGGGCTATATTTTCCGGCCTGGCCTGGTCCTGCAACATTTCAGGAACCACCTCTCTGCCTGCAATAAGGTTCACCAGGCTTACCCATTTTACCTTTACCAGTCTCTGGCCAACCAGGTAAGTCAGGGGTGATATTCTATAGGTCACTATCATGGGTGTATTGAGGATGGCAGCCTCCAGGGTGACTGTCCCTGATGCCGCTATTACGAGCCCGGCAGAAGCCATTGCCTCGTGGGCTGCGTCATGCAAAATCCTCACCAAGGGACCGCCTGACCTGCTAAGCTCATCTATCCTGTCCACAATTTCATCTTCCGCCTCCTGCTGGAGCCCTGGGGCAACAGGCAGAAAAAATTCAACATTTTCACCAAGCCTGTCCCTCAACAGGACCGCCGTTTCCATAAACAGCTTGATGTGTCGCCTTATCTCTCCCAGCCTGCTGCCTGGCATAAGGCACACTATACTGCGGGAAGGTGGTATGATGTATTTTTGGCAAAATGCTGCACGGGACATGCGGCTGTGGACCGAATCAAGCAGAGGATGTCCCACAAAATCCACATCGAAGCCGTATTTACTGTAAAATTCCTTCTCGAACGGCAGGATAACCGCCATCCTGTCCACAAGCCTCTTTATACGCTTCACCCTGCCCTGCCGCCAGGCCCAGATCTGTGGACTTATATAGTAGAATACAGGGATGCCGAGTTTCCTTGCCCTTGCCGCCACCATCAAGTTGAATTCTGGAAAGTCAACAAGCACCAACAGGGAAGGACGCTGGTTCTTGAGCCATTCCACAACCCTCCTGTAGGCCCTTATGACAGGTCCAAAGTGCGAGATCACCTCTACCAGCCCCACAACAGAGAGCTCGGAATTCCTTACAATTATGTCCGCGCCTGATGCCTTGAGATTCTGACCTCCCACTGCGCTGACACGTATTCCCGGCCTGAGCTGTTGAAGATGCCTTACAAAATCAGCGGCATGTATATCGCCTGATGCCTCGCCTGCAATTACAAGGACCTGTTCACAGGACATCTGATATGCCAGCTGATTCCAGGCTTTTCGTTATGGATTCATTGATATCTAGAGCAAGCGAAAGCGCCCTGAGCCCTGCTGTTCCGTCCACCCTGGGCCTGCTGCCTGCCCTGACCACCCTGACAAAGTCCCTGAGTTCCATGTCAAGGACATCCACCTGAGGATGCGTGATCAAATCCGGTACTATGGACGATGCTATGTCTGAAGCAAACCTGTCAGCAGTGACCACCAGGTTGTTTCTCTGGGTGCAGTCTGCGGAAATATAACAGCCGGGCTGGAACACCCGTATCCTCCTGAGATCCTTTAGAGATATACGGCTTGCCGTCAAGTTTGCAGTACAACCGTTCTCGAAGATGATACGGACATTGGCGATATCGATGCGCGGTGTGAGCACAGGAACGCCAGCGGCCTTTATCTCACTGACTGGTGCGTTTACCAGGGCCAGAACTATATCTATGTCGTGGATCATGAGGTCAAGCACCACATCAACGTCAATGGCCCTGGGCTTGAATCCGCTGAGCCTGTGAGCCTCTATAAACAGAGGCTGGCTCACCTTTTCCTCAAGGGTCACTATGGCAGGATTATACCGTTCCAAGTGCCCTATCTGCAGAACCAGCCTTTTTTTATCTGCCAGCTCAATAAGCTGGGCTGCCTCTTCCCTGGTAGTTGTCATGGGCTTTTCCAGCATTACATGAACGTTATTGGCAAGGAGTTCCATAGCCACCTGGTAATGCAGTGTGGTAGGAACCACAACGGAAGCCACATCTGCCTCACCCACGATGTCGTGAAAATCAGTAAATGCCCTGGTGCCGGTCTCAGCAGCCACCTCGCTGGCACGTTTTTCATCTACGTCCACGACACCAACGAGATCCACGTCTTCCATTGCAGCGTACTTCTGCGCATGGAACCTTCCCAGATATCCTGTTCCTATGACTACAGCCTTCATTGCCCCTGACCATCTCCCTGGAATTCGCCTGTATCTATGCCCACAATCACCAGGCCGTGCCTGTCCGCCAGCTTCACCGCCTCTTCCCTGTCAAAAAAAAGGGAGCGCCCGGCCTCTGCCGCCAGCACCCCGGCCCCTGATTCAACCATTGTCTCTATCGTCTTTGTACCTAAGGAAGGAAGATCAAACCTGTCATCCTGGCCTGGTTTGCATATCTTTACAACCACAGCACCCTTTCCACCCAGGCGGCCGCCGCGCCTTATGGTCTCGTCAGTGCCTTCAATGGCCTCTACTGCCAGGACGGTCTTGTCCTTTACCACCAGGCACTGCCCGATATCCAGTTTACCTATCTGCCTGGCAAGCCTGAAACCGAACTCGACATCTCTTTCCTGGTCACTGGAGAGAGAACGCCTGGTCAAAACACCTGACGGGAAAAGCAGATGGTCCAGGAGCCAGGTATAGGAGATAACCTGAATCCCCTCTTTCTCAAGCTCGCCGGCAACTGCCCTGAGAATGCCGTCATCCAAATGACCCTTCATGCTGTTCCACAGGGCCAGGGCACGTGTATCAGGACGAATGTCAAAGAATATCCGGGTTTTGGTGATAGTCCCGGCAAACATCACCCTGTCCACTCCCTTTTTCCTGAAAAAAGAAATGAGCTTGTTGAGCTGCCCAAGCCTCAGCCACTTTACCTCGTGGCAGTATTTCTCAATTGCCCTTTCCGTCTCACCCTTGTGGGCAACTGCAAAAACCCTGCATCCCCTCTTGCCGGCGGTTTCTGCAATGAGCAGAGGAAGCTTTCCTCCACCGGATACGATACCCAGGGATTTGCCTGGCGCTATTGAGAGTTGTTCCATTCCCCTGCGGGCACGCCTCTCTTTGACTGCCTTATGAAATCTGTAAACTCCCTGACCTCGGCCACGTCCGGATAGGCCTGATCTGCCAGTTCAAGGCCTTCTGTTATTGTGGGTGCCTTGGAAAAGACGATCCGGTAGGCCTCCCTCAGCGCTTCTATGACCTCCCTTGGGAAACCCGCCCTCCTGAGGCCAAGCACGTTTATGCCAAACAGGTTGGCCCTCTGTCCCTGGTATTTCACATAAGGTGGAATGTCCTTGTTAGCGCCTGACATGCCCCCCAGAAATGCATACCTTCCAATCCTGCAAAACTGGTGAATGGCCGAGAGCCCGCCTATGACTGCGTGATCGCTAATCTCCACATGGCCGCCAAGGGTTGCCACGTTGGCCATTATCACGTTGTTTCCTATCTTGCAGTCATGCGCTATGTGGGAATAGGCCATGATCATGCATTCAGACCCGATCTCCGTGGTCCCGCCGCCCTTTGGCGTACCCCTGTGAATGGTCACTGACTCCCTTACGATAGTGTTGTCTCCAATGTTAAGACAGGTCTTTTCCCCTTTATAGGTGATATCCTGGGGCGCAGCGCCAATGGAGGCAAACTGGAATATCTGGCAATTCCTGCCAATGGTGGTAACGCCCTCAATGACAACATGAGGACTGATCCTGCAACCAGGCCCGACTTGCACATCAGGACCTACTATTGCATAAGGCCCGACTTGTACATCCTCACCAAGTATTGCCGTATCTTCTATGACTGCAGTAGGATGTATCCTGCAGGAACTTGGAATATTCATAATTTCACCTGTAAAAAGCCGCTATCCAGAAAAAATTGAAGGAAGTATATCAGCCCTGGACAGCTGCCATCAGAGTAGCCTCCACTGCCAGTTCCCCGTCCACCCTTGCAGCAGCAGCCATTTTCCAGACTATGCGCTTCTTTTTAACCAGGTGCAGCTCCATCTCCAGCCTGTCACCTGGGACGACTGCCCTCCTGAACCTTACCCCATCCATGCCTGCAAAGACGAGCAGCTTGCCAGCCAGCTCTTCAGGCGCTGTCTTTTTTGCGAAAAGGATACCGAGCTGGGCCATGGATTCCAGCATGAGCACACCAGGCATTATCGGTTCTTCTGGGAAATGCCCTTGAAAGAACGGCTCATTAACAGTCACGTTCTTGTAACCCTTTATATATTTACCAGGCTCCAGTTCAGTCACCCTGTCCACCAGGAGAAACGGATACCTGTGTGGAAGAAGCGCCTTTACCTCAGCGATACTGAATCCGGAATTATCCTTGTCCATTTTCCAGCCTCTCCAACCGTTTTTTTATCTGCCTGATGTCCTTGAACATCTCAGGCAGCCTTTTCAGCAAGCTTACCATGCGGAGCCAGGTGCCGTGGGGCATGGCAGGACTTCCGGACACTGTCTGCCCTGGAGGAACCGAATGGGGAACACCTGACTTGGCCCCGATCCTGGCCCCGTCTCCGATCTCAATATGGCCGACTATGCCAACCTGGCCTCCCATCATCACGCCTGAGCCGACCCTGGTGCTGCCTGATATGCCCACCTGGGCCACGATTATAGAATTTGGCCCTATGACCACGTTGTGCGCAATCATCACCTGGTTGTCTATCTTGGCCCCCCTGCATACCAGGGTCTTTCCAAAGGTGGCCCTGTCTATGGTGGTATTGGCGCCGATCTCGACGTCGTCTTCTATCTCTACTATACCTGTCTGCGGTATCTTTACATGTCCTTCCGGGCCCTGGGCATACCCAAAACCATCAGCACCTATCACTGTGCCGCCATGAATCCTCACGTTTCTGCCTATGACACAACCGTCATAGACAATCACGTTAGGGAACAGTTCCGTACCGGAGCCTATCTGCACATCATTGCCGATGACAACACCAGGATGAATGGTTACTTCCGGGCCTATCTCCACCCTGTCACCAATCACGGCACATGCCTCAATGGTCACTTTGTTATCTATGCGGCAGCCCTCGCCTATCTTCGCAGAGGGATGGATACCACCTGCGCGGAACGGCCTGCTGGCAAACATGGAGGCAATCCTGGCAAAGGCCAGGTACGGATTTGAGACCAGTATCCTCGGCCTGTCTTCCCTGAATGGCCAGCCCTCGGGCAGGATAAGCGCTCCTGCGCTGGAAGATGCCACTGCATCTGCCGCACCTGCATTAACAGCAAAGGATATCTCACTGCTGCCTGCAGAATCCAGGGCTGACAAACCCGTAACTGTAAAATCTGGGTCGCCCTCTATCCTGCCTTGCACCAGGTCGGCCAGATATTTCAGGCTATGACCAGCCATGACAATCAGAAATTTCCTCCCATGCGGAATTCCCAGTTGCTCTTGTCATCACCTGGCTCCTTGGCCACGTTGTATCCGTATTCCACTCTCAAAGGCCCCATGGGGGACAGCCATCTTACTCCGCCACCTACGGACATCCTGAGATCTCCGATATCGAGATTATCCTTGGACCACACGTTTCCCAGGTCGTAAAAAGCAACGCCGTTAAGACCCATGTTCTTGATCACCGGAAATATAATCTCATTCTGCATGTAACCCATATATTCACCGCCTACCCGTTCGTCTGTCTCAGGGTCACGCGGGCTGACATCGCCATACTTGAACCCCCGGATTGAATCCAGACCGCCCAGAAAAAAACGATCATATACCGGCAGTTTGCCACCTGGGCCATCCACAACATAGCCTGCGCCGAGCTTGCAGTGACCGATTATATCCCGCCAGATGGCATGGTAATATCCAACAGTTCCCTGGAACTTGATAAAGGCGGCATCTCCGCCGAGAAATCCCCCGGCATTCTCTACCCCGATGTTACTCTGCCAGCCTCGGCTTGGATTAAAATAGCGGTTCCTGCTATCGTAGGAAAGACCGGCATTGATGGACCTGGTTGACTTTATATCCAGGGAATCCTGGATAATCACTGAGGTATTATCGCTTATGTCAGACATGTCTGTATAATCCGCCCTGGCACCGCAGAAAAACTTGAGATTGTCCGTGAGCGGGTATGCAAACCTCAGGGCACCTCCCGTGCTGTCCTTGGTGTAGTCAGTGTAATCGTAGCTCCAGTTGTATATATCCACGCCCAAAGAAAACTTGGTATCCCTGAAATATGGTTCAAAAAAGCTCAGGGAAAAACGCTGGGTGCTTCCGCCAATCACTCCCTTGAAGCTCAGAGTCTGTCCTTTGCCTAGAAAATTCCTCTGGCTTATCTCGCCCATGAGCATGAGGCTGTCCACAGAACTGTATCCGGCCCCGATGCTGAATGTGCCGGTTGCCCTCTCCTTGACCTTTACATCAAGGTCCATATGTTCCTGGTCCTTGCCGGGCTTTGGCGTTATTTCCACGTCTTCGAAGTAACCCAGCCTCCTGAGCCGGTCATTGCTCTTCTTGAGACCTGTTGCAGAAAATGGCTTAAGTTCCATTACCCTGAGCTCGCGCCTGATCACCTTGTCCCTGGTCCTGGTATTTCCCTCGATTGCTATGCGGTCGAAATAGACCTTTGGCCCGCGCTGAACCACCAAAACTATATTTACTGCCTTTTTATCAGGGTCCTTTGTAATGGAAGGCGTTATAGTACAATGTGCAAAACCATAGTCAGAATATTTGCTGGTGAGGTTCATTATGTCCTTCCTGAGAACCTCCTGGCTGAAATAATCCTGTTTCTCTATCTGAAGTCCTGAGAGAAGCTCCTCCTTATCCTTGAAAAAGTCCTGCTTGATATCCACATGACCTACAGAATACCTGTCACCTTCCTGAATAGGTATGGTTATGTAGAGATCGGATCCCTCCCGCTTCACCTGAGGCTCTCCGACCTTGGCATCCACGTAACCGTGATTGTGATAGAATGCTGCGATACGGCCAAGATCCCGCTCCAGGGCATCCCACTTGAGTACGCCTGCATTGCCTTTTATTATGCCGATAATGTTCCGGATACTTGGCGTCCACCAGGGCTTCTTGGCAGATACCTCCATGATGCCGGATAGCTCGTCGGCATCAAAGGCCTTGTTCCCCTGGAATTTTATCTCCTTGATCTGGACCTTTTCTCCCTCGTTTATGTCAAATACTACGTCTGCCGCCTGGCCTGAGACCGGCTTGATGGAAACTGTCACGGTAGTGCCTGCATAGCCTTTTTCTGCGTAGAGGGCCTTTATCTTCTCGGCATTCTCCTGCAGGCTCTTCTCTTTAATAACGGTATAGGGCTTCAGGTCCATGACCTCTTTGAGCTTGTCATCTGCCAGTTCATGGTTGCCATGAAATAATATCTTCCTGATGGCAGGTTTTTCCCTGACCATGAAGGTAACGATCTTGCCATCCGGGCTGTCCTGCACATCCACTTCTATGTCATCAAAATATCCCATGTCATATATGGACTGGATATCCCTGGCAATGGTTGCAGGATCATACATGCTGCCCTTTGCAGTGGAAATATTCTGGAGAATGGCATCTGTGCCAACTCTCTTGTTGCCCTCCACCTGAACGGCAGCAACCATGTAAGGAGTAAGAAATTTCTTTTCTATTCTCTCGGCAAGGAGAGTGACCAGCTGCCTTGCCTTGTCTCTGGGGCCCTGTACAAAAGCAACCTGGGGCTTCACCTCTCTGCCGCCCCGGCTGACAATAAAAAAGTCCAGGCTCATCACCTTTCCAAGGAGTGACACAGTACCATAAACCCCGTAACTGTCTCCTGTTTCCGAGAGCAGGGAACGCGCCTGGGCAGGTTGCCGTATCTTATTGCTGTTTTTGCTGACCGAATGGCCGCGGGACTCCAGCTCTGTAACAAGCAGATTCTGGATCTCCTGAGCAAGACGCGCATCTTCCCTTGGCCCGATATAGCCAGGCTCAAAGATAGTAACAGATGTGGATTTTATTTTGGGATTTATTTCAGAATCAGCATACAGGTCCTGAGCGTTAACAGCGCCAGCAAACAGAGATGCCATGACAATGATAAACAAAAGACACAACAGGACATGCATTGACAATGCCTGACAAAAACCAGGACATGATACAGCATGGCGTTTGACAGGCAGGGCAGATGAAACGGATTCCAGGCCTCGTATTCTAAGATTCATGCCGCCTTTTCCATGACAAAATCTGCCAGCCTTTCCTTATGTAACTCCCAGGCCCTGCCGCCCTTCAAGCCGATGCAGCGATCGGCCCTGCGCGCCAGGTTGAGATTATGTGTAACAATAATGACAGTGGCGCTGAAACGTTCCTTCATCTTAAAAATGAGATCAACCACCTTTTCGCCACTCTTTTCATCCAGATTTCCTGTTGGCTCATCTGCCAGTATCAGGCTCGGGTCCCGTACCAGTGCCCTGGCCAGTGCGACCCGCTGCTGTTCTCCACCTGACAGGTATTTTACATTCTCGCGGGCCTTCTGCTCCAGGCCCAGAAATTCCAGGAGAGCCATTGCACGCTCCCTTGCAACCGATGCCTTCTCCCTTGCCACAAGACAGGGCATCATGACATTTTCCACTGCGGTAAACTCAGGCAAAAGATGGTGAAACTGGAACACAAATCCCACCTCCTGATTCCTGAACCAGGAAAGACGCTGATCAGACCATGAAAAGACATCCTGGCCAAAATGGAGAATCCTGCCCTTTGTCGGCCTTTCCAGGGTTCCTATAATATGGAGAAACGTGGTCTTGCCAACACCTGAAGCGCCCACCACGGAAACAGTCTCATTTGCATAGATGCTGCAGGACAAATCGTCCAGCACCCGGCATGGCTGACCATCTGACTGGTACACCTTGGATATCCCTTCTATGGACAAAGCAGTTATTCTTTCTGATTTTCCTGTAATATCAGGGCCTCCTCCCCTTGGAGATGAACAGCATATTCAAAGATGAAACTACCAGGATCATAATACACACCACAGAGGAAAACATGGCAAAATAGTTGCCCACTGATAACAAATATGGCAATGCCTATCAAGTGTTGCGCCTAAAAATTCCAGGCAACACAGGCCAAGCGTCTGAAACCTAACTCCAGCCCATCCACTTGACGCCCTTAGGGATTGGCGATTTCGCCCAGCCTGCTGCGTTGCCAGTGCGTTGCCAGGTAGTTAAACCGCCTTGTATCC
>JALWYO010000118.1 GCA_026992735.1 Deltaproteobacteria bacterium | reverse complement strand
TTGCTGATTCATCTGACATTCCTCCTTTTCTTAGGCCCGCCTTCGTACTAGCCTTCGGCAGCACTCGGCAGGGCCTTTCATCTCGTTACTATACACGGAATGTCAGATTAAGTCATGACTATTTCATCTTAGCAGCTATTTTACATGATATAGGTGCATTGTCATTAGAAGAAAAAATTCAACTTCATAATGGTTTCGAGAAAATCAATATTGATACACATTGCATTCTTGGAGAGACATTATTTAAATTATCTCCTCTCTTGAGTCCAGCGGCTAAAATTGTTAGAAATCATCATAGATCATGGCAAACCTGGGATGCGCCAATTGACTCTCCTGATGTTACAGAATCTCAAATAGTTGCTTTAGCAGATATAGTTGAAAGATCCATTATCCGCAATCAATATATCTTTCATCAAGTGGATAGAATTAGGGACAAGGTAGCCTCTCTGTCTGGCTCCGAAATTCACCCAGATATAGTAGATATATTTATAGAAATATCTCATAGTGAAGATTTCTGGTTCGATTTAGTTTCATCCCGTTTGTATTCGTTACTGCTGCATTTCGGCCCGTTCCGACAGACGCAATTATTTAAAAATGATATCCTGTCAATTGCCCATACCTTTAGACATCTTATTGATTTTAAATCAAAATTTACCACAACACATTCATCTGGTGTGGCAGAATGTGCTGTAATGCTCGCACAATATTTTGGATTTGCTGATCATGAAATAGCGCAAATAGAAATTGCAGGACATTTACATGACTTGGGAAAACTGGCGGTACCCAATTATATATTGGAGAAACCAGGACGTTTAACAAAAAAGGAATTTGAGATAATCAAACAACATGCATATTTCACTTATACAGTCTTGAGCACTATCGGAGGTCTTGATTCAATAGCAGAATGGGCGGCCTTTCATCATGAGAAACTTGATGGATCAGGATATCCTTTTCATCTCAAGGCAGACAAAATAAATATTGGATCAAGAATAATAAGTGTCGCAGATATTTTTACAGCCTTGTCTGAAGATAGGCCCTACAGAAACAGCATGGATGAAAAACAAATTAGATATGTATTGATGTCCAAAACTACTGATAAATCGCTTGACAAATATATTGTTGATATCCTGTTAGACAATTTTCATGCTATATTGGGAAATGTCAAATCAAAACAACAAGAAGCTCAAAGGTTATTTGAAGAAAAATTCCAGCAATCAAAAAATGCGAACAATTAATCTGCCATCAAAACATTCCCGGAATTTTGATACCGATGCACCTCATCAAGCCGGTAAAACTTACCATTAGATGACCCAGGATATTCTAAACAAGATCAAACCGGCTGCCTGCGAGATAGGCCTCAAAATGCTCCTCAAAGGCGTAGAATTCTACTTGTCTACCTGCCGCCTGCATATCCAGGGGGACCCAAAATCCATGGATATGTTAATGGAAGGGCATCAAACCATAGTAACTCTTTGGCATGCATCCCTTATTTACACCCTGTACCACTTCAGAAAAAACCCTGCTGCAATAATGGTAAGCGCCAGCAAGGATGGAGAATGGGTGGCAAATGCCTTGAAGATATGGGGACAGGTGCCAGTCAGGGGCTCAAGAAAAAAAGGCGGTGTTGCTGCCATCAGACAAATGAGCAAACTTCTACAACAGAACAAAATTTCGGCAGGAATAGTGGCGGACGGAGCCACAGGACCTGCATATATTGCTCAGAAAGGTGCTGTAATCTTGGCAAGAGACAGCGGTTTCCCTATAATCCCAACAGGTTTTGCCGCCGCCAAGGCCAAGTATTTCAACAGCTGGGATAGAATGGTGCTTCCCATGGTATTTTCGAGGATAGCCATGGTTTATGGAACTCCGATATATGTGCCAGACACTGCCAAAGGCAAAGTGATAGAGACTTTCCGTAGCAGGCTGGAAAAGGCTCTGAATGCCGCCACATCAAAGGCCAGGGATATTGTCCAGGAGTGATTATGAAAGAATGGGAAAATCTGGCCAATTCATATAGACAGGTCATCCTGGACCTGTGGCATAACGGCCCTGACTGCGCAAAATTCCTTTCAAGGCGCATCGGGATGGACATGGCCGAATGCATGACAATCCTGTCAGAGCTGGAAAACATGGGCTGGACAGAGAGAGTGAAGGGTACATTCCTCTTCAAGAGGGGATTCAGGCGTCCCAAACACATGAACCACACATACTATTCTATTACGAAACAAACTGAAAAGATGTTAAGAATCCTTGCCAGAAAAGGGCTTATCTGATTTACTTGTTGAATGCATTTGCAAAACATCATCAGTTCCATCAACATCAACTGGCTTGACCTGTTCCTGGGCCTTACATTCATCATCATGGTTGCCAGGGGCATAATGACTGGCTTCAGTAGGGCTGCTGCAGGCCTGGCAGGTGTGCTTATTGGCTTCTGGGTAGCAGTAAACCACTATGAATTCGTGGGCAGGCAGCTCGCGCCGTTTATATCCAATGAAACCGGCAGGACTCTGCTGGCCTTTTTCATGCTTTTTCTTACCATATATCTTGCGTTTGCCATTGCAGGTATCCTCATACACGGTTTCTTCAAGGTTCTCAGCCTTTCATGGTTTGACAAGCTGCTTGGAGGTGTACTGGGCTTCTTAAAAGCAGCCTTGATTGGAGGCGCATTGATTTTCATATTGACCCTTGTCCTGCCTGAAAATAACAAGCTTATAAAAAATTCATACCTCTATCCAAGGGTCAGCCAGGTGGCCAGGCTTATGACCTCTATGGTTCCTGAACACCTTAAGGGCCGGTTCATGTGGAAATGGAGACGGGCGGAAAAGAAACTTATCAAGGGCAAGGGGATAGCAATATAGCAATCCTCTCGATATCCATCGAAAACAATCCATACTGATACAATCTCTTTTATATCTTCTTGCTGTGACAGCACTGCTTCATTTGAGCATACGTTTACCTACAGCTACCCTGCAAACAAAAAAACCGGGCAGAGATCATAGAAATCTGCCCGGTGTAATGACCCGGTTTAGCGAGAGTTATCTGCTATAATCAGTGATCTACAGCAGCACCTGCTCCCCTTGGGGTACGGATTGACTGTACCAGTTCCTGGATCTCCTTTGGTGGAGCCTTGGTAAGGGAAGATACCAAGATGGTTACTATGAAATTGAGCACCATACCTACTGTTCCTATGCCTTCAGCACTGATACCCAAGAACCAGGCAGTACCGTGCATGAACTTGATGTTGATAATATAGGCTGCGGTAAAGATGATGCCGACAAGCATACCGCAAATTGCCCCCTCCCTGTTGGTCCTTGAGGAAAAGATACCAA
The DNA here is from genome assembly GCA_026992735.1 of Deltaproteobacteria bacterium. GTDB lineage: Bacteria > Desulfobacterota > Dissulfuribacteria > Dissulfuribacterales > QOAL01 > QOAL01. Next base: position 34,365 of record JALWYO010000118.1, on the reverse strand, counting down.
GCACAATAATGGGAAAGAAGGAAGATGCGGCAAGCCCGAAGGCAAATGCAACCACCTGCGCCACAAAACCTGGCGGATTTATACCAAAGTAACCGGCCACGCACACGGCCAGGCCGATCATTATACGACCAACCATGAGACGCTGTTTCTCCGTTGCTCTCCTGTTTATCATCCTGTAGTAAAGGTCATGAGCAATGGACGAGGCAATGACCAGGAGCAGACCTGATGCAGTAGAAAGCGCTGCCGCCAGGCCTCCTGCTGCAACAAGGGCAATAACCCATGCTGGCAGATTGGCGATTTCCGGGTTTGCCAAGACCATGATATCCCTGTCCACATACAACTCATTGGGTGAATTTGTAACCTTGTTGGTCAGCACCTTTTTGCCGTCCTTTTCAATGAACTTGGGTTTGCCTACTATGGCCTTGCCTGCCCTGTACTGGATTATGCCATCCTTGTTCTTGTCCACCCAGGCAATCAGGCCTGTCTTTTCCCAGTTCTTGAACCAGGACGGTGCCTCTGCATAGGGTTTGTTATTGATGGTATCTATCATGTTGTAGCGTGCAAAGGCTGCTACTGCAGGAGCTGTGGTATAAAGGATGGCTATGAACAGAAGGGCATAACCTGCACTGAGTCTGGCTGCCCGGACACTTGGAACCGTGTAGAATCTGATGATGACATGGGGAAGGCCTGCGGTACCCACCATCAGGGCAAAGGTAATGCAGAACACGTCTAACATGGACTTGGCCCCTGGCTGGGTATAGGCAGTAAAGCCCAGATCGTGGTTCAGCTTGTCAAGGGTATCCAGGAGAAACTGCCCGGCATACTGGCCTTCCTGAACATGACTGCCAAAGCCAATCTGAGGGATCGGAGTCCCGGTAATCTTCATAGATATAAAGACTGCGGGAATGATGTAAGCAACAATAAGCACGGAATACTGGGCAACCTGGGTCCAGGTAATGCCCTTCATGCCACCAAGACCTGCATAGAAAAAGACGATGGCCATTCCAATCAGGACACCGGTATTGACCGGAACTTCCAGGAAACGGCTGAACACAATTCCAACACCCCTCATCTGGCCACAAACATATGTAAGCGAAACAAAAATTGCGCATATAAGGGCCACAACCCTGGCAATGTCAGAATAATAACGGTCACCAACAAAATCTGGCACGGTGTACTTGCCGAACTTTCTGAGATATGGCGCAAGCAGCAAGGCCAGGAGCACGTAGCCGCCTGTCCATCCCATCAGGTAGATGGAACCCGTGTAACCCAGAAAAGAGATGAGGCCTGCCATTGAAATAAACGAGGCTGCACTCATCCAGTCAGCGGCAGTCGCCATACCATTCGCCAGGGGGGGCACGCCTCCGCCCGCCACATAGAATCCCTTGGTATCGCGGACACGCGATATCCAGGCGATAAAAATATAAAGGCCAAAAGTGAGGCCTACCATTATATAAGTCCAGGTTAATATAGACATAGATGTAGACTCCTCTCAAAAAAAGTTATCAATAAAAAATATTTGAAAAAAATCAGCTTAAAAATGTAAAAAAACAAATTGCGGCCGTTGCAGCCGACAAAAAAACAGGCGAGACTATCAGTGTATCTATTCGTGTACGTCGTATTCCCTGTCCAGCTTCTGCATATATATATAATATATGAAGATAAGACAGACGAACACGTAGATGGAACCCTGCTGGGCAAACCAGAATCCCAGAGGGAAACCCATGAATCTGACGGCATTCAGCTGTTCCACAAAAATGATACCACAGCCATAGGACACTACTGCCCATATGACCAGCAGAACAGACATAAACGTCACATTCTTGCTCCAGTATTCCTTTAGGTTCTTCTCCATTTGTTCCTCCCATTATCTAATGAAATTAGTAGATAAAAATACCTGTTGAAAATCAAATGTCAATATAGCTTTTCTTCACAACTCTTGGATTAAAAAGTCAACATATTGATTTAACAAGCCTTTACTGCACTACTGGCATGTCAAAAAATGATTGGGGATTCATTTTAACAAGCAGTAACAGGCATGCCGCCTCCTTAGAGAAAGCGCTTGAATATTTCGTAAGCCTGCCTTACAGCCTCAACATCCAACCCTAAGCCCATAAGGGAATCCTGTGCCATCTCTTTTTGAAATATCTCTTCACTGGCAGGCAGGTAGCCACCAAATTCAAGATCTGTTTTTTCCACTGCCTGTCGCACATGACTGTCAAGAGCTTCAGGGACCGGCATGGGAACCCTGTTGACTACCAGCACCTTTTGGCCGACATCCACCTGGAGGGCCCGGGTAAGGTCTGCTATGCGGGCAGCAGTCATAACGCCACGAGCAGATGGATCTGACACCACAAAGAGTGTGTGTATCTTCCTGAGATTCAGCCTGCTGAGATGTTCCATACCAGCCTCGTTATCCACCAGGAGATAGCGGTAATTCCTGGCAAGTTTTTCCATGACCTGGGCCAGTATTGAATTCGCCATGCAGTAACAACCAGGGCCTTCAGGCTGTCCCATGACAAGCAGGTCAAATCCAGCAGCCTCAATGATGGCTTGATTTATATGGAACTCCATGAACTCGTTCTTGGTCATGCCCTGGGGAGTTTCGGTCTTCATCCGATCCCTTATCTCTCCAAGGGTGATATCCACCTTAAGCCCAAGCAACTCGTTCAGATTCGCATTTGCATCTGCATCCACAGCCAGCACAGGAGTGCGGCCTGTCTCTACCAGGTATTTTATCAGCAGGGCAGTAAGGGTGGTCTTGCCGGTACCGCCCTTCCCTGCCATGGCAATTATATCTGCACCTTGACCGGAAGCCATATCTTGACTGTTCCTCCTGTTTACTGATTATTAAGCCCTTGACCTTACAGGCCTTGAACAGTGTCTGCAGAAGTACCTCTGCCAGTATACAGAAAAGCCCTGAGAGCCGGCATTTTCCATGACTTAACAGGCCCTTGAGGCTGCTGCAGCTCTTGGATATCCAGGATAAAGCCGTTAGCATGTCTGAAGTCCAGGATTTCCTCGGCCGTCTTCTCGCCGATGCCAGGTATGAGGGCCAGCTCTTCCAGGCCCACATTGTTCACATCCGCCTTTTGAAAAAACAGGAAGGCCCTGGCGTCGTCATAATAGCACTGTGAAAACAGTGCTGGATCATGGTCGCCTGAAGACATGTCGGGAAAACCTGCCAGGCCCCTTAGACAAACTGCGGCAACCAAAATAAACCCCAATAACAGAAAAAGAGCTGGATCAATCAGCAAAAACATCCTGTTGATGACTGTATCACCTGCGGTTTGTATCGCTCTTGAGGAGCTTGTAACAGATTCCATCCACCAGCGCCTGCCAACTTGCCTCAATAATGTCATGGGACACGCCAACAGTGCCCCACTTGTCCTTCTTGTCCTTGGACTCTATCAGCACCCTTACCCGTGCACCCGTGCCGGGGCTATCGGGAAGCACCCTGACCTTGTAATCCACCAGGCTCATATCTTTTAGTTGCGGATAAAATGTCTCCAGTGCCTTTCTTATGGCGTTATCCAGGGCATTGACAGGGCCGTTTCCAACTGCCGCAGTATGTTCGATCTTTCCGCCAACCCTGACCATGACCGTGGCCTCAGCCTGCGGCGGCTCGTCTTCCTTCATCTTCTGGTCAATGACCCTGAAGCCAAGAAGATCAAAATATTTCCTAAGGTTACCGCCAGCCCTCCTCATAAGGAGCTCAAACGATGCCTCTGCTCCCTCGAACTGGAAGCCCTGGGCCTCCAGGTCTTTAAGCCTGGACACTATATCCAGCACAAGCGGGTCCTTGCTATCCAGATCCAGGCCAAACTGGCGAGCCTTTGCCAGTATGTTGCTCTTGCCTGACAGGTCTGACACCAAAATGCGCTGAATATTGCCCACCAGTTCCGGACGGATATGTTCATATGTCTCGGGATTTCTCTGCACAGCACTGACATGTATGCCGCCTTTGTGGGCAAATGCACTGGCCCCAACATAGGGCTGGTACTTGTTGGGTGCCAGGTTGGCTATTTCATAAATATACCTGGCAGTGCTGGTAAGCTTCTGGAGATGTCTGCCTGCCTCACATGTGTAACCCATCTTGAGCACCAGAGCAGGGATTATGGAACAGAGATTCGCATTTCCGCATCTCTCGCCAAAACCATTCATGGTGCCCTGGACCTGTGTAACTCCGGCAGTCACAGCAAGAATGGAGTTGGCCACTGCCATGTCGGAATCGTTATGACAATGAATGCCCAGGCTGGCATCTCCAAGCTCGCTGCGGACCCTCCCTATGATATCCATGATCTCGCCCGGCATTGTCCCACCGTTGGTATCACACAGGATCAGGCATTCGGCACCTGCGGACTGCGCCCGCTTAAGGGTCGCCAGGGCGTATTCAGGGTCTGCCTTGAAACCATCGAAAAAATGCTCTGCATCATAGAACAACACTTCCACCCTGGACTTTAGAAAGGAAAGGGAATTCTCTATTATCTCCAGGTTTCTCTCAAGGCTTATCCTCAGGGCATCCCGCACATGGATATCCCAGCTCTTGCCAAAGATAGTGACTGCAGGGGCCTTTGAATCCACCAGAGCCTTGAGATTGGGGTCCTGGTCGGCCCTGTTTTTCGCCATGTGCGTACTGCCAAAGGCGGCAAGCCTGCTGTGTTTCAACCTGTAATTCCGTATCTCAGGGAAAAAACGCTGGTCTTTGGGATTGGAACCCGGCCAGCCTCCTTCTATGAAATCCACCCCAAGCTCATCCAGCTTGAGTGCTATGCGGATCTTATCTTCCAGAGACAGGTTGAAATTTTCCGCCTGAGTGCCATCCCTCAGTGTAGTGTCATAGATTACTATTTGTTTGTTCATATCGTATAATCTATTGAAATTGCAAGAAATCCTGCTTCATCCCTCTGGCTTTACAACCGAATGGGAAAACAGAGATTACTCTTTATCAAGGCCGAATCCCTCGTGCAGGGCACGCACCGCAAGCTCTGTAAATTTTTCATCAATTATGCAGGAAACCTTTATTTCGGATGTACTGATCATGAGTATATTGATACCATGCCTGGCCAGTATATCGAACATACTGCTTGCAACTCCAGCATGGTTCCTCATCCCAACTCCAACAATAGATACTTTGGCTATCTTCTTATCGCCTGCAACGCTTTCAGCACCTATCTGGCTGGCAGTCTCTTCCAGGATGGACATGGCCTGGTCAAAATCTGCCCTGGATACTGTGAATGTCATATCTGTAAGATCACCGGCTCTGGCATTTTGTATAATCATGTCCACTATAATGTTAGCATCCGAGATAGGCTTGAATATTGCCGATGCTATGCCAGGCCTGTCCGGAACCTTACTTATGGTTATGCGTGCCTCATCTCTGCTGTATGTTACGCTTGAAACCAGTACATCTTCCATCAATTCATCCTCCTTCACCACCATGGTACCCGGGGTGTTGGTAAAACTCGACCTGACATGGATGGGCATGTCATAACGCATGGCGAATTCCACAGACCTGATCTCCAGCACCTTTGCGCCAAGGCTGGCCATCTCCAGCATCTCCTCATAAGAAATCCTGTCTATCTTTTTCGCTGTAGGGCATATGCCCGGATCCGTGGTAAAAACCCCGTCCACATCGGTGTATATCTCGCAGACATCTGCTCCAATAGCAACTGCTACCGCGACTGCCGTGGTATCTGATCCGCCCCTGCCCAGGGTGGTTATATCTCCACTGTCTGTCACTCCCTGGAAACCAGCCACAACCGGTATTATTCCATTATTCAGGGCGTTTTTCAGCTTTTCTGCAGGTATATTCTGAATACGGGCCTTACTGTGAGCAGCATCCGTCTCCACGGGCACCTGATATCCCAGGAATGACCTTGCCTCATGGCCCATGGCCTTTACCGCCATTGAAAACAGGGCAATTGTCACCTGCTCACCCGTGGAAAGGAGCACATCAAGCTCTCTCTTGTCAGGATTGGACTGCATCTCCAAGGCGAGATCTGTAAGATAATTTGTCTGCCCTGCCATGGCAGACAAAACCACCACGACATCATCTCCCTGTTCTGTGCGGGAAATGACCCTTTCAGCTACCCTCTTTATCCTTCTGCAGTTGGCGACCGAAGTGCCACCATATTTCTGAACAATCAGAGCCATAGATCAATCCTCTTTCTTGCCACCCCATATCGGATCCTGGCCAAAACGGAAAAACCACCATTCGTGATCATCCATGCCATCCTCGTTTGGCTCAAAACTGATCCGGTATCCATCTGAATAATCCATCAGCAACCTGTAAGCCGCATTTATTCTAGCCATCTTTTCTTCACCGCCAGGGCCCTGGGAAACATCAGGATGACACTGACGGCAGGCCCTCTTGTATGCCTCACGTATCTCCATCCTGGAGGCCTTGTCCATAAGTCCAAGAAGCCTCCTGGCCCTGTCTATCGCTTCCCACCGACCTCGTTTCATAGGGCACATAACGTATCAATCTAAAAGTTTTTTTACAAGCACTACCTTTTGGATAACCGTGATGTTTTTGAGAATCAGGGCTAATCCATTTTTATGTACTTTTCCTATCATATCAGCATCAGGAATTTCCAATGAAACAGGCAGCTTTTTAAGGCATAGATTGTACAGATGCAACAAATTATGGTAAGTACACCCCTTTAATAAATTCTTTATTCAGGTTATCCTAAGGGCTGAAGAATAACAGGAGAATGAAAGAAATGAAGGTAGGCACTGATACAGTCGTCAAAGTTCAATACACACTCCAGGTAGAGGATGGGGTTACTCCTCCGGAACTCGGCAAGATATTCGAAGCAGAATTTCTATTTGGCAGGGATCCTGTCATTCCGGTGCTGGAAAAGGCTGTATTTAATCACGAAGAAGGCGAAGAGGTGGAAGTAAGCATACCGCCTGAACAGGCATTTGGCAGGTATGACAAGGCACTAATTAACGAGATCCCCCTGTCTCAGATATCCAGGCCCGATCAGCTAAAGGAAGGGGAAATGTACCATGAAATCACTCCAATGGGTCAGGAAGTAAGGTTTATGGTAAAAGAAATCAGGGAAAACAGTGTACTTGCTGATTTCAATCATCCTGCCGCTGGAAAGCACCTGAAACTCAAAGCAAGAATCGTTTCTGTAAGGGCTGCTACCAGCTTTGACATACTAAGGGCCATAAATGCAAGCCGGGGCGGAGGGTGAGCCTGCTAAATGACAGGGGCGGTCAGCCCCTGCAAGATCTCTCTTTACAGAAGGGGAGTTCCTCCCAACTCCTTGCAAGATTCAAGGGTTTTGTAAAAAAACACGGGCTTTTCTCAAAGAAAAGCTCCATCCTTGCCGCCGTATCAGGAGGCCCGGATTCCATTTGCCTTCTCAATCTGCTTGTCTTGCTTTCACATCCATGGGCACTTTCTGTATCAGTTGCCCATTTTGATCACTGTCTGAGGGGAGAAGAATCCCGGAGAGATTGTGAATTTGTGAAGGCCATCTGCGCTGCCAATTCAATACCATTTTTTACCGAAAAGGCTGCAATAGGTAAGATGGCAAAGGAAAAAGGGCTCTGCATACAGGACATGGCCAGAAGGGCCCGCTATTCCTTTCTGGAAAGGATAACCTCCCGGCATGGCTTTGATCTCATCGTCACAGCCCATACCATGGACGACCAGGCAGAAGAGATAATATTCAGGCTCTGCAGGGGAGCAGGCCCTGGTGGGCTATCCGGCATAAGGCTAAAAAGGACGGACAGGATAGCAAGACCCCTGCTGTTTGCCAGGAAGGAAGAAATACTCCAGTATCTATACGCAAATTCGATCCCGTTTGTAACTGATTCGTCCAACCTGAATACAAAATACACAAGGAACAAGATAAGGGCCCATGTGCTGCCGGTTATCCAGCAAAAAATAAATCCGGCAGCAGTGAAGGCAATCTTCAGGGTAGGAAGAATTCTGTCTGAAGAGGATGAAGCCATGAACTTCATGACCCGCAAGGCACTCTCCGAATGCCGGTGCAGTATCGACAGCCTTCCCGGGGAAATGCTGGACACATACCGCCTGCGCAGCCATCCTGCAGCCATCAGGAAAAGGATATACAGGAAAATACTGGTCAGTATGGGACAGTCACCGGGCAGCCTTAGATATGATCATCTCGAAAAGATAGACGAAATCGTCATACATGGAAGGCCGTCATCATGGTACTGCCTGCCTCACGGCTGCATGGTTGTCAGAAACTATGACAGGCTTTATTTTTCCAGTGACAGGAACCTTCCTGGTAAAACTATCCAGAAAACTGGCAGGAAAGAAGGCCAGGCCATAATTGTGGAAAGGCCGGGTGTCTTTATGCTGCCGAAAGATGCCGGAAGGGTGGAAATAAGAGAAGATGCCTGCCCGGATTTCAAAAACCCGCCTTCAAGGACATTTCCCCGTCCACTCTGGATGCCCGCCAGCCAGGCGTTCCCCATGGAGATAACATACCGCATGAAAGGAGACCGCTTTCAGCCCATTGGAATGGACCATACGGTAAAACTGAAAAAATTTCTTATTAACAGGAATATTCCCAGGCAGCTTCGGGATATTTTGCCACTGCTGCGGAAAAACAGCAAAATTGTGGCTGTAATCGGAGTCGAGATCAGCCAATATGCCAAAATTTGCGACCACGACTCAAAATGCCTGCTAGTATCATGGATGCCGGGACCAAGGGCATCGCTTTTTATGCCTCCTGCCTGAATATTCTTGATTATTTCGGATAACCACCTGAATTTTGAAAATTCTCCCCATTTTTAGTTGCATTTGTCCACGAGCATAGTTTAATTTTTGTTTTAATTATAGTATTATTTCTATATTGTCGTAACTTCGTAAAAGTCAAGAATAATTCTGTCTTTTCAAGTCTGGAGGATTCTTTTTGAATACATTTTATAAAAATCTGAGTCTATGGCTGGTTATCGGCCTGGTAGTTGTATTCTTGTTCAATCTCTTCAACAAGCCACAGATCAAGACACAGGAGATTACCTACAGTGACTTTCTCTCATATGTTGAGAAGGGTCAGGTTGCCAAGGTAGTCCTGAAGGGTGAAAAGGTTGAAGGAACATTCCTGAACAAGGCCAAGTTTACCACGGCTATCCCGTCTCAGGACAGAGAGCTTATTCCTGAGCTCAAGGCAAAAGGGGTTATAATACAGGTCAAACCACCGGAGGAATCTCCATGGTATCTCACACTCCTCATATCCTGGTTTCCCATGCTGCTTCTGATCGCTGTCTGGATATTCTTCATGCGCCAGATGCAGACAGGAGGGGGCAAGGCCATGTCCTTTGGAAGGAGCAAGGCAAGACTCCTTAACAATCAGAACACCAACGTTACATTCAAGGATGTAGCAGGCGTGGAAGAAGCAAAAGAGGAGCTTACCGAGGTAATAGACTTCCTTAAAGATCCTAATAAATTCACAAAACTGGGAGGCAGGATTCCCAAAGGCGTATTGCTGGTAGGCCCTCCAGGGACGGGGAAAACCCTGCTTGCGAAAGCCATTGCCGGTGAAGCAGGAGTCCCCTTTTTCAGTATCAGCGGTTCGGACTTCGTGGAAATGTTTGTGGGCGTAGGCGCATCGAGGGTCAGGGACCTGTTTGTCCAGGCCAAGAAACACGCACCATGCATCATATTTATAGATGAGATAGATGCAGTTGGAAGACACCGCGGTGCAGGCCTGGGCGGTGGCCATGATGAGCGCGAGCAGACACTCAACCAGTTGCTGGTGGAGATGGATGGATTTGAGACCTCGGAAGGGGTCATAGTAATCTCTGCGACAAACAGGCCTGATGTCCTGGACCCTGCCCTCCTTAGACCGGGCAGATTTGACAGGCAGGTAACAGTCTCTGTGCCCGATGTCCGAGGCAGAGAAGAAATCCTGAAAGTCCACACCACCAAGATTCCGCTTGCAGACGATGTCGATCTTTCCGTAATTGCCAAGGGAACGCCTGGCTTTTCCGGGGCCGACCTGGAAAACCTTGTCAACGAAGCAGCACTATTAGCTGCCAGGTCAGACAAAGACAAGGTGGAGATGGTTGATTTCGAAAAGGCCAAAGACAAGGTCCTGATGGGTGTAGAGCGAAAGAGCATTATAATCTCTGACAGGGAAAAGAAGATTACCGCCTATCACGAGGCCGGGCACTGTCTTGCTGCCAGGTTGCTGCCAGATACGGATCCAGTCCACAAAGTTACCATCATACCCAGGGGTAGGGCCCTTGGTCTTACCCAGCAGCTGCCCGAGGATGAAAAACATACCTATCCCAGAAGCTATCTCATTAACAACCTTATTATTCTCCTTGGAGGCAGGGTTGCAGAGGAAATCGTATTCAACGAGCTTACCACTGGCGCAGGAAATGATATAGAAAGGGTATCAGCCCTTGCACGCAAAATGGTATGCGAATGGGGCATGAGTGATGATATCGGCCCCGTGGCATTTGCCAAACAAAACGACGAGGTATTTCTCGGCAGGGATTTCGGGCATACCAGGGAATACAGTGAGGCTACTGCCCGGAAAATCGATATAGCAATTGAGAAAATTGTCCGTGACACCTATACAAGGGCAAAAGAATTGCTGGAAAGCAACATCAACTGCCTCCATATGCTGGCTGAAGAACTGTTGGAAAAGGAAACCCTTGACAGCAGCGAAATAGATACGATCTTATCTAGCTGCCAGGCAGACACGGAAGGGCAAAAAGGCAGTGAGCCGGATGAAAGCGCCCCCATGGACAAAAACGATTCTGAACGCGGGTAACTGCGGCTTCGTCCACAATGGAGACCTTCTGTCAGCCGGATATGAAAAATACCGTCATAATGGGAATAATAAATGTGACTCCCGACTCGTTCTCTGACGGAGGCAGATTTCTCACACCCGACAGTGTAAAACATCAGGCCCTGCGTCTCATCGAGGATGAAGCCACCATCCTGGATATAGGAGGTGAATCCACAAGGCCGTTTTCAGCGCCTGTTTCTGTGGAGGAAGAACTGCACCGGGTCATCCCAGCCATTACGGCAATCAGATCCGTCACAGACTGCCTGATCTCCATTGATACTACCAAGGCAGAAGTGGCCCGGTGTGCCCTGGAGGCAGGGGCAAACATGATAAACGATATCAGCGGGCTAAGGATGGATAACAGCATGCCGGAACTGGCAGCTGAAAGAGATGTTCCAGTAGTCATCATGCACATGAAGGGCACACCCCAGACCATGCAGGAAGCACCATTCTATGAAGACGTCCTTCAAGAAATAGACGATTTTTTTCAGGAACGCATTGCATTCTGCCAGAAAAACGGCATAAAAAAGGAAAACATTATTCTCGATCCAGGCATTGGATTTGGGAAACGGTTTGAAGACAACCTGGATATAATAAACGGCCTTGCAAAGTTTACCCGGCATGGACTGCCTGTAATGGTTGGACCTTCCAGAAAGGCCTTTCTCGGCAAGATAACCGGCAGAGAAGAGCCTGCTGACAGGGATATAGCCACGTCTGGCGCTGCTGTAGCCTGCGTACTCAATGGCGCCTCCATAATCAGAGTACACAATGCGGCATTGGTGGCAGATGCCTTGAAAATAGCGGATGCGCTTAGATCCAGGGGCGATGCCTATACAAAAACCAAAGACCCGGGTCACCTGGAACCACTTGCGGCATAGGAGGCCTGAAAACATAGACCAGGCAACAATCCGATGATAGAGAGCCTTCACCAGTACATACCCCTGATGAGATGGCAGGATATCGTAGATATCCTGCTGGTAGCCTTTATCATCTACAGAATAATGGTGCTCATCCGAGGCACAAGAGCCGTACAAATGGCAGCTGGGCTTGGGGTCATTATCCTCATATATTTTGTGGCCAGGGAAATGGGTTTTTACACCTTGCACTGGCTCCTCGGCACTGCTCTCAGTTCTATTTTTCTCCTGGTGGTCATTGTCTTCCAGGACGACATACGCAGGGTGCTGACCCAATTCGGCCAGGCACCATTCCTCAAATACAAGGTAAAGACATTTCAGGCCCTGGAAGAAGTGTCCAAGGCCGCCTCCGATATGTCCAGCACCAAAACCGGCGCCCTGATTGTGCTTGAAAGGACTGTAGGGCTGAATGAATTCATGGAATCAGGGACGAAGATAAATGGAGAGGTAAGCCAGATGCTTATCAAAACCATCTTCTTCAAGGGGACCCCTCTTCATGATGGTGCTGTGATTATCCAGGGAGGACGGCTTGCTGCTGCCGGATGCGTACTTCCGCTGACATCGAATCCGTCCATAAGCAGGAAGCTTGGAACCAGACACAGGGCCGGGATAGGTATCACCGAGCAAACTGATGCCGTAACCGTGATAGTATCAGAAGAAACAGGAAGCATCTCGGTGGCGATGGCAGGACGCATAAGCAGAGACATTGATCCTGGTACCCTGAGACGCATCCTGCACAACAGCTTTGCCCCTGAGGAAACGGAAAAATCCTGGTGGAGATTCAGGCTGAAGTAATATGTGGTGGAGAGATATTTTTACAAAAAACTGGAACCTGAAACTCCTGTCGCTGGCGTTTTCAATACTGCTCTGGTCCTTTGTCGTGGGCCAGGAAAAGGCTGAGATTGCCATCTCTGTACCTCTGGAGATAGTAAACCTGCCACCTAACCTGGTTATAGCCAACGATCTGCCCTCCTCCATAGAAGTCCGCATCTTCGGCCCAAGAAGCATTATCAAGAATATTGCCACGGGCAACATCACAGAGGTCATAGATCTCAAAGATGCGACTCCGGGGAAAGAACTCATTCATCTTGCCCCGGATGACTTCACCTTGCCAAGGGGCCTGAAGGTGCTCAGGATCAAGCCTAATATTCTGGAGATAGACCTGCAGCCGCTACTCAGAAAGACATTGCCGGTAAAACCAGTGCTGACAAATTCTGTAGCAGACGGATATCAGGTGGAGCGCGTATATGTAGAACCCAGGGAAACCCAGATAAGTGGTGCAGCCGAAGAAGTATCCAAGCTGAAATATCTGGAACTCAATCCTATAAACCTCAAGGATGCAAGAGAAACCATAGTACAGGAGGTTGGCATAAATCTGCAGGGCCTGCACATTTCGGTTGAAGGACCCAGCAAGTTCACAGTGACGGTCTTCATAAAACCCGTTACAGGTGAAAGAAAGATAAGCCATATCCCGATAAGGCTCAAAGAAGGAGACTACAAGGTATCTATATGGCCGAGTGAGGTGAGCATGAAAATCTCGGGAGAAAAACCTTCTCTGAACAAACTCAAAATCAAGGATTTAAAGGCGAATCTGGATGTGAGCCAGTTAAAACCCGGCACCTACAAACTTATTCCCAAGGTCTTGCTGCCAGACGGTTTCAAACTCGAAAAAATCATCCCGCAGGAAATCAAAGTCAGTGTGAAGAAGCAGAAGAGAGAAAGGCCCCAATGAGAAAACTATTTGGCACAGATGGAGTAAGAGGTCTTGCAAATGAATATCCCATGACCACGGATGTGGCCATGAATCTCGGCAGGGCGGTGGCCTATTGTTTCAGAAACGGCAGGAACAGACGCCCCAGGATACTGATTGGCAAAGACACCAGGCTCTCTTGTTACATGCTGGAGAATGCAATGGCGGCAGGTATATGCTCCATGGGAGTGGATGTTCTGCTGGTAGGGCCAATGCCCACCCCAGCCATAGCATTCCTGACAGAGAGCATGAGGGCAGATGCCGGCGTGGTCATTTCAGCATCACACAATCCCTATCAAGACAATGGTATAAAACTATTTTCCCATGACGGGTTCAAACTGCCTGATCATATGGAGGCCAGGATCGAAGAGCTGATGGATTCGGAGACATTGAGCAAAGAAATGCCCACTGGCACAGGTGTAGGCAAGGCATATCGCATAGATGATGCCCGCGGCCGCTACATAGTCTTCCTGAAGCATACCTTCCCGAAAGAGCTTGCGTTGGACGGCCTCAAAATCGTGTTGGACTGTGCAAACGGTGCCACATACAAGGTAGCACCATCTGTATTCGAGGAGCTGGGCGCCAATGTCATCAAGATAGGGATATCTCCCAATGGTACCAATATCAACAAAAAATGCGGTGCTTTATATCCTGAAAAAATGCAAAAGGAAGTAAAAGACAGCGGTGCAGACATGGGTATAGCCCTGGATGGGGACGGTGACCGGGTTATTGTCGTAGATGAAAAGGGCAATATAGTAGATGGAGACCACATAATGGCCATCTGTGCCAACCACATGATAAAAAACAGGCAACTTAATTACAATACCGTAGTAGCTACGGTCATGAGCAACATGGGGCTGGAAAAGGCATTGGATAATATGGGTGGACGCCTCATACGCACCAATGTTGGGGACAGATACGTGGTAGAGGCCATGAAGAAAAAGGGATACAATTTCGGAGGTGAACAGTCAGGACATCTTGTCTTTATGGACCATATCACCACAGGAGACGGCATTCTTGCAGCGCTACAGCTCCTTGCTGTAATGCAGGTAACCAAGCGCCCTCTATCAGAGCTGGCATCTGTCATGGATACCTACCCCCAGATACTCTGCAATGTGCGCATGGACACCAAAAAAGACATAGAAGATATCCAGGGCCTGCCGGAAATAGCACAGAATTTTGAAAACGAGCTGAATGGCAAGGGCAGGATACTGATCCGGCCTTCAGGAACAGAGCCGGTGATCAGGGTGATGGTAGAGGGAGAAAACACCGAAAAAATCAAGGACATTGCCCTTGCAATTGCGGATCACATAAAGAAACAGACAGAGGGCTAATAAATCAAATACAGGCGGGAACCGGAAAGACACTCCATACAATGCAACAGGGGGCTCGATGCCCCCTGCAAACAATGGCTTAATGCTTAATCCGCCTTCTTGCGCATAAATGCCGGTATTTCCAGCTCTTCCTGATCCAGGGAATCAAAACCTGCAAAAGGCTTTTTACTGACAGGCATGCACTGCCTCTCTACCGCTATGGTTTCGTGCTGTGACATCTGGGTTATCTGCGGAGCCTCTTCGCTGCTCTTCTTTTCTTCCTCGTGTTTTTTCTTCCGGACATCTTCGATGCGGGTAACAGTAGAATCTTCTGGAGTGGATATTACCCGCTCCCTCCCAATTCCGGTAGCAATTACAGTTATGCGTATTTCTTCTCCCATGGAGTCATCAAATACCGTGCCCCATATGATGTTTGCATCATCATGAGCCTCGTCATGGATCAGCGACGAGGCCTGGTCCACCTCTTCCATGCTAAGGGTGGAACTGCTGGCAGTTATGTTCATGAGGATTCCCCTGGCCCCGCTGATGGATACATCTTCCAGGAGAGGGTTCGCTATAGCCATTCGCACAGCTTCGACTGCCCTGCGGTCTCCTGCTGAAACACCTGTACCCATGAGGGCCATGCCCATTTCTGCCATCACTGTCCTGACATCTGCAAAATCTACGTTGACATACCCCTGTACAACTATGAGGTCTGAAATACCCCTGACTGCAAAATACAATACTTCATCTGCCTTCTTAAACATTTCCAGGAAAGGGGTATTGGGCTGGGCCAGGGACCTGAGACGGTCATTCGGTATTGTGATTATGGTATCCACCACATCTTTCAGACGCTCAATCCCCTCTTCTGCCTGGCGCCCCCTTTTCTTTCCTTCAAAGCCAAACGGCCTGGTTACAACAGCAACTGTCAGGGCACCAAGTTCCTTGCTTATCTCTGCTATTACAGGAGCTGCGCCTGTACCCGTACCGCCACCCATGCCTGCAGTAACAAACACCATGTCGCTTCCTTCAAGAACCTTCTTTATCTCGTCGGCACTTTCTTCAGCAGCCTCCCTGCCCACTTCAGGCTTGGCTCCTGCTCCAAGCCCCTTTGTAAGGGTTCTGCCCAGCTGAACTTTTGTGTCTGCCCTGGACATTTCCAGCGCCTGGGCATCGGTGTTGGCAACTATAAACTCTACTCCCATGAGTTCAGAAGCTATCATATTGTTAATAGCATTACCGCCGCCACCGCCAACGCCAATAACCTTTATCTTTGCTGAAAGACCATTATTCTCTACAAATTCAAACGACATGAAATACTCTCCCTCTTCTCCTGATTAAATGCCGAACCAAGATTTCATTTTACCCGCCATCCTGGTGATCAGACTCTCACCCTGCTTATTGAAAGTCCCAGAACTCCGTGAACGGTCTTCAAAACCAAACAGTATCAATCCCACGGCCGTAGAATACATGGGACTGGCTACCACATCCACCAGGCCGGAAATGTTGCTGGGAACCCCTATTCTGGCTGGAAGCTGAAAAATTTGGTCAGCCATTTCACACACACCTGGCAAAGCGGCGGAACCACCTGTAATCACTACTCCCGAAGCCAACAGGTCCTTAAGCCTGGTGCGCTGTATCTCCTGATCCACCAGGGTAAATATCTCCTCTATCCTTGGCTCCAATATCTCTGCAAGGATATGCCTGGAAAGCTGCCTGGGCTTTCTGCCACCAACACTGGGAACCTCTATCATCTCGTCCCGCCCCACCATGGATACCAAACAGGTCCCGTGATTCACCTTTATCTTCTCTGCGTCATTCATGGGGGTTCTCAGTCCTACGGATATATCGTAGGTCAGGTTGTTACCGCCCAGGCCGAGAACAGCCGTGTGTTTTATAGCGCCTTCGCTGAGCAGGGCAAGATCAGTTGTGCCACCACCGAAATCCACCAAAGCTACCCCGATCTCCTTTTCCTCATCGGTAAGGACTGCCTTTGACGATGCCAGTGGCTGGAGTACAATATCTTCCACTTCCAAACCTGCCCTGTTTGCACATTTAACAAGATTCTGGGCAGCTGTTACCGCAGCTGTAACTATATGCACCTTGGCCTCAAGACGGACGCCCATCATGCCGACAGGGTCCAGGATACCACCCTGGTCATCCACAATGTATTCCTGGGGCAGTATGTGTATAATCTCCCGGTCCATGGGAATGGCAACAGCCCTGGCCGCATCAATCACCCTTTCCACGTCTTCCTCAGCGACCTCGTCACCCTTGACGGCAATGACTCCATGGCTGTTCAGGCCCTTTATATGGCTGCCGGCAATACCTATATAGACAGATGTTATCTCGCAGCCTGCCATCAGTTCAGCCTCTTCGACAGCACACCTGATGGAATTGACGGTGCTGTCTATATTGACGACAACGCCTTTTCTAAGGCCAACTGACGGATGACTGCCTACCCCAATTATCTCCACACCGTCATCGGAAAGTTCCCCCACCACAGCGCAGATCTTGGTGGTGCCTATGTCAAGGCCTACTACTATGTCACAGGTATTCTCAACCATTCATCACTTCTTCTTTATCCTGGCAAGGGCCATGTCCTTCCCATAATCTACTGTCACACTGACAACCCTGGGATATTGTCCGGAATTGTACAGCTGGAAAAGTATCTTCTCCGCCCGGTAAAACTGATGCTTGATATCCCTCCTGTCCAGATGAAATGGAACGGCTTTGTCAGCAGTGTATATAACCACTTCCTGTTTATCCGGGAAATCGATCTGGCTTATATTATTGTATCCAAGGGCCCTTACACCTGCCCGGGACATCTTGATTATCCTCAGTGCATCTGCCATTTTAGCGCTGTCCACACCTGGAATGCCTTTTATGTTTCCAGAATTCTTGACATTCTCATCACCTATTCCAGTAATTACAGGTGCTGAAAACGCATCTGACTCCTCCAGAGGCTTAAAACATGTCCCATCCTTGTCCACCAGAAACAGGGTGCCATTTACCCTGGCCAGCGCGACAGGCTGCCTTTCGTCCACCCGGATCAAAATGGTATCAGGCAGGCGCCTTTCCACCTCTGCAAACTTTATCCATGGATGACTGTTGAGCCTCCCGGAAACTGCCTTGAGATCAACAGAAAATATGTTATCACCCTGCTTGATACCACTGAAATCTACTATATCCTTTTTGGTCAGCCTGCTGGCACCTTGAACCTTTATCGATGATATAAAGAAGTAGGAGCAGGAATGCATCCACTTCTTTACCCCATAAACAGTACCTGCTATTCCAGAGACCAGGGCAAACAACAAAAAGAAGACTAACAGGATTTTTGAAGTCCTTTTCTTCCAATTTGATTCCTGGCCCTGCTGACTACGCCTTCGCCTTATTTCCCTGTTAGTGGAGAACCGCATTTTCCCAGATTACCACTTCCTCTTTTAGAAGGATGCCGGTCTGTTCCAGCACCTTCTCTTTTACAATGGATATCAAATCCCTGACCTCGCAGAAACCTGCACCACCCTTGTTAACTATGAAATTTGCATGTTTCCTGGATACCTGTGCCCTGCCATTACAAAAGCCCTGCAGGCCGCATGCGGCAATAAGAGACCATGCGGATCTGCCTTCGGGATTTCTGAATACACAGCCGGCACTGGGCTCTCCAAGAGGCTGCGTGTTTATTCGCCTATGCATCACATGCCTTATTTTGTGCAGCACCTTCTGCGCATTACATGGATAAAGCGCCTTTTTTTCAGCGCTGTCACCAGACACACCTTCATGATTGAGAGGTATCTTAAGGGCTGAAATTATGGTTCCCGGCTCTATGTGAATACTGCGGTAGTGGCAATCCAGCGCTGACACATCCAGCCAGGAACTGCCTGAAGCACCTGTAACGAGTATCTCCTGAACAAAGTCTCCGGTTTCACAGCCGCCAGCGCCTGCATTCATGAACAATGCGCCTCCAAGGCTGGCAGGGATGCCTGCCAGGCACTCCATTCCAGCATATCCATTTTCAAGGCACCATCTTAACAGCCTGGATATAGGCAGACCGGCATAGACAACCAAATGGTCTCCATGGACTTCAAGCTTGTAAAGGCCTGAAAGATTTATGACCGCAGGCACACCAGCATCAGAGATCAGGAGGTTGCTCCCGTTCCCCAGAATCCTCAAGGGGATACCAGCATGACAAAAACTTCTCACCGCCCCTTCCAGGGCTTGAATAGACCGGGGTATCACGAACAGACCGGCCTTGCCGCCTATCCTGAACGTTGTACACCTGGACAGATCCACATCTCTCTTGACATCCAGGTCCTTGATACTGGAAAGGTCTCTATATAGCGGCTGCAGCATGTTTCCCCTTTATATCTGACAGCAGCATGTTGCCAATCCTGCCTATTGCACCTGCACCAAGTGTCATTACAATGTCTCCTGGCCTTAGAGCCGGGGCCACGGCTTGAGGCAGCACGGACACATCCTTTACAAAATGTACTTTCTGGCCGGTTGTCTCTCTGATAAGACGTGCCAGCCGTTCACCTGAAACACCAACTATTGCTGGTTCACTTGCCGGATAAATCTCGCTTATCCAAAGCTCTTCTGCTGCTGTAAAAGCGGTGGAAAACTCTTCCATCAGCATCTGAGTCCTGCTATAACGGTGAGGCTCGAACAACACCATCAGCCTCCTGTCAGGCCAGGCATTCCGCGCTGCAGCAAGAGTGGCGCGTATCTCAGTAGGATGGTGAGCATAATCATCCACCACGGTAATGCCCTTTTCTGTACCGAGTATGTCAAACCTCCTGCCAACACCACTGTAACTGCAAAGACCTCTGCTAATATCCTTAAAGGGCACCTCGAGCTCAAGGCCTACAGCCACTGCTGCCAGGGCATTCCGCACGTGATGAATGCCAGGCACATGGAGTTCAATGCTCCCCAACAAGCCGCCTCTGAATTCTACATCAAATTTGGACAAAAGACCCTCAGACCTAATATTCCTGGCCCTTAATTCACAGTCCGGACCTGTTCCGTAAATAAACCGCCTTTTGTTGCTCCTGGAAAGGACTCTCATCAGGATCTCGTCATCGCCACAGGCTATGGTTACACCGTAAAATGGTGTTTTCTCCATAAATCTGTAAAAGGCGTCTTCTATATCATGAAGCCCTGAATAGTAATCCAGATGTTCCCTGTCTATATTTGTAATCACTACAATACTGGGAGTAAGCCGCAGAAAACTCCCATCGCTTTCATCAGCCTCTGCTACCAGGAACTGGCCCTTGCCCCAGTATGCATTTGTCCCTATGCCATTGACCTTGCCGCCTATGATGACCGTTGGGTCCTTACCACCCTGATCGAGCACTGCCGCAACCATAGACGTGGTGCTGGTCTTGCCATGAGCGCCTGCTACAGCTATTCCGAACTTCTTGAAACGCATGAGTTCACCAAGCAGTTCCGCCCTTGGTATGATAGGTATGCCACGCTCTCTAGCCGCTACAAGCTCTGGATTATCCTCTCGGATTGCCGATGACATGACCACCACGTCTGCATCCTGAACATTCTCCGCACTGTGGCCGGAATAGATTACAGCCCCCTTAGTGGCAAGCTGTTTCGTAGTGCCTGTTGACCTGAGATCGGAACCGGATACGGAATAACCAAGGCTCAGAAGAACCTGAGCCAGACCGCTCATGCCTATTCCGCCGATACCGACAAAATGAATATGCTGTTCCCTATACATAATTCTGGATTGATTCTCCTATATTTGCTCAAATATTATGGCATAATCATGCATCCGCCTGGCTCAACTCCATGATGGATTCTGCTATCTTTCTGGCTGCATCAGGCCTGCCAAGGCTCCTTGATCTGGCAGTCATCTGCAGGAGCCTGTCCGGAGCTGAAATCAATTTTTCTATTTCCGATGCCAGGCGCACAGCTCCAACTTCTCCTTCTTCAAAATACAGTCCGGCTCCCGCATCGTATAGTGCCCTGGCATTCATGACCTGGTGCCCATCGGCTGCATGAGGATAGGGGATACAGATGACAGGCCTTCCTACTGCAGTAACTTCTGCAAGAGTAGTTGCCCCTGCCCTGCAAAGTATCAGATTGGCATGGGAGTATGCAACGCCAATATCACTGATAAAATCCCTTACTGACACATCCATGCCTGCCTCACTGTAAAATGACTGCAATTCCTCATATTCTGCCGGACCTGACTGGTGAACTACTGAAAAATGGCATCCTGACTGGTGCAGAATTTTCAAGGCCGAACTGGCAAGGCGGTTCAACCCGGATGCTCCCTGGCTCCCACCAAGGATGAGAATGTTCATCACTCCATTAGATTTTTGTGGCGAATCTGACTCGGCCTGCTCAATTATCTGTTTCCGCACTGGATTTCCCAGGCATTCCACATGAGAATTCCGGAAATATTTTCTGGATGCCTGCATGCTTATAAATATCCTGTCAACCACACGCGATGCCAGCCTGTTTGCAAGGCCCGGCAGGATATTCTGCTCATGAATGGCTGTCTTTATACCAGATACTCTTGCAGCAGCAATAACAGGCCCTGAAACATATCCGCCAACCCCAAAGACAACATCAGGGCGGAAACGCCTTAGAAGCCTCATGGCAGATATAACAGAGAACGGAAGGTGTGCCAGGGCACCTGCAACATCAAGAAGACCCCGTCCCTTGAGAGGCTGCACGTTTAATACCTTGTAGTCCCATTCATATGCTTGCAGGGCCTTTTTCTCCACAGGCCTGCCAGTGCCTATCCATAAACAGCTCAAATCGCACATGGATGACAGCTCTTCCCCAACGGCAACGCCCGGAAAGACGTGACCACCAGTCCCTCCTCCGGTAATTACAAGCCTGAGGCTTTTCCTGCCTGTCCCCAGAGTGACAGGTGTATTATCCCTGCCGGCATCATGTTTAAGCATTGAAAACACCATCAGCCAGGATCTTGACAGCATTATCAAATGCCTTGCCCCGTTGCCTGTAACTTGAAAACATATCAAAACTCGCACAGGCAGGAGAAAGCAACACGATATCGCCCGGTCTGCTCATGGCAACCGCAATCCTGACTGCCTCTTGAATCGTCTTCTCGCCGTCTGTGCCTGAAAGCACCTTCGTCTTGACACCTATGCCCTGCATTACAGATGCCATTCTCTCGGCTTCTTCGCCTATCAGGACAGCGGACTTAAGCATCCCTCCCTTGTATCCATTACTCGAACCTGCACGGACAAACTCTGCAATACGGCTGAACTCTTCTCCCTTGCCTCTGCCCCCGGCTATCAAGGTCACGTCTCCCTGCACAGACTCCAGGGCTGCAATCAATGCTGCAACATTGGTGGCCTTGGAATCGTTTATAAACCGTATCCCGCGCCAGGTTCCGGAATTCTGGAGACGGTAAGCCGGTGCCTGAAAGATATTGATACCATTCTGAACAGCATCGTGTCCTGCACCAGCATGTCTGGCTGCCACAATAGCTGTAGCCAGGTTTTCCAGGTTGTGCCTGCCATACAGCCTCCATCCCGACAGATCATATTCTTCCCGAGCGCCTCCAGGCCATACGATAGCAAGACATGAGCCTGCAATATCCATGTGAGCGCCATGCCCATGTCTTTCAGATGGACGCAACATGAAAATATCGGCATCCATATCCGGCATGGAAACCTGGCCGACAGGCCCCAGGACTGCCATGTCACCAGGCCCCTGGTACTCCAAAAGCCTCAACTTGCACCTGGCATATTCCATCGTGTTTCCATGTCTGTCTATGTGATCCGGTGCTATGTTAAGAATGCAGGCAGTTGAAAAACGTGGCTTTATCAGGCCATCAGGCCAATCTCCAGGAAAATATTCCAGCTGGAAGCTACTGATCTCCAGGACTGCAGTCATGTCTTCACTTTTCTGTGACATGCATTCGAACAAGGGTGGAGATATGTTGCCGGCCTTGACATTTGGAATACCTGCAGAAGAAAGCAGGTGAGCTGTCAATGCCGTGGTGGTGGTCTTTCCATTGGTGCCTGTAATACCTATAAGCCTGCCCTTCCACAGGGATGCAGACAAGGCCAGTTCGCCAATGACCGGGACACCTCTTTTCATGAAAGACCTTACCATCCTGGCAATGGGTGGAATGCCGGGACTAACCACTGCAAACTGGCAGCTGGGCACATCCTGAGTGTCCATATCGTCCTCACACAACAGCCTTATGCCAGAAGCCCTGCACCATTCAAGAAACTCCGGAGACCATTCATTTACAGCCAGAGTATCACAACAGAGCAGCTCAGCACCCCGGGAATGAAGCCAGCGTGCTGCTGCCTGGCCTGCCTCGCCTACTCCAAGAACTGCTATTTTTGCGCCCGTGAAATCCATCTTTTGCATCACCTGAGCTTCAAGGTGCTTATGGCAACCAGGCCAAGCAGGACCGAGACTATCCAAAACCGGACTATAACTTTTGGTT
The DNA here is from genome assembly GCA_026992735.1 of Deltaproteobacteria bacterium. GTDB lineage: Bacteria > Desulfobacterota > Dissulfuribacteria > Dissulfuribacterales > QOAL01 > QOAL01. The sequence continues at coordinate 11,152 of JALWYO010000118.1, read as the reverse complement.
CAGGCCATCCAAGCATCTCAAAATGGTGATGGAGCGGTGCCATCCTAAAGATACGCCTGCCGCCAGTAGCCTTGAAATAACCGACCTGCAATATCACTGACAGGGCCTCTGCAACAAAAACCCCGCCTACTATTGCCAGCAGTATCTCCTGTTTTGACAATACCGCCACTGCTCCCAAAGCGCCTCCCATTGCAAGGGAACCTACATCGCCCATGAACATCTCAGCAGGGTAACTGTTGTACCATAGAAACCCGAGGCCAGCCCCTACCATGGCCCCGCAGAAGATAGCCAGCTCTCCTACACCTGCGACATACGGGATATTGAGATATCTGGCCAATGCAGAGTGACCCGCCAGGTAGCAGAACAGGGTATAAACTGCAGCCGAGACCACAAACGGCCCGGTTGCAAGGCCATCCAGGCCGTCTGTAAGGTTTATGGCGTTGGAGCATCCTGCGATTACTATAAAGGCAAAGAATACGTAAAGACAGCCTATGTCAGGCCTCACATCCTTGAAGAAAGGTATGCTAAGACGGGTATCCCAGTGACCGCTTCCCCACAGGATAAGGGCGCACAGGCCTATTATCACGGCCTGGATAATAAGCTTCCATCTCCCTGCAAGGCCGGCGCTGCTCTTCTTTTTGATCTTGAGGTAATCGTCCACGGCCCCTATTGCCCCAAACCCTGCGAGTATAAAAATGGACAACCATATATACAGGTTGCCAAGGTCCGCCCATAGCAGGGCAGAAAAGATGATGGCCCCATTTATCAGCAGACCTCCCATGCTGGGAGTACCTGTCTTTTTCAAGTGGGTTGCCGGGCCATCATCCCTGACAACCTGCCCGAACTGCATGGCCTTTATCCTTCGAATAAACCAGGGCCCAAGAAACAAGGTTATAGCAAGGGCAGTGACTGCAGCGTATATAGTCCTGAAAGTAATGTAACGAAATACGTTAAACGCAGCCCAGTATTCATGAAGTGGATACAGCAGATGGAAAAGCATCTAATATCTATCCTGTACTCTCTGCCTGATAAGGCCTGCAATCCTTTCCAGGCCAATCCCTCTTGACCCCTTGACCAGCACGGCCCTGGCGTTGCCATTGAAAAATCCCTGTTCTGCACCAGCCAGCCATTCAAGGCATTGCTCCCTGTCATCAAAAGATAAAATCCTGTCTTCACGAAGTCCTGCGGCTATTGCACCTGAAGCCAAATGCCTAGCAAGACTACCTACTGTAACCAGGATGTCAGGCTGTGCCATTGCAGCAACTTCGCCAACCTGTTCATGAAATGCCGGGGCCATTGGCCCTAATTCCAGCATTGATCCAAGAATCAAAATTTTACTGATTCCCTGGGCAATTTCGCCCATTGTCTCTATTGCAGCCTGCATGGACACGGGATTTGCGTTGTATGAATCGTCAAGAAGCAGCCAGCCTCCCTGGAGCTGCTCAAGATTCATCCTGGCCCCGGCAGGCCTGACCTTCTCTATGCCCTTTTTTATAAGATCAAGATCCAGCCCCAGTGCAACACCTGATGCCACGGCAGCCACAATATTGAAACTGTTTATCCTGCCCATGAGCCTGGTCTTCAGACTCAACACCTGCCCGGAGACATCCACATCCACTTCAAGCCCATGGGTGGCCTGCCTGGCACTTATAAGCCTGACCATTTGAGGCAAGTTTTCTCCGATGTCCCCACTGCGGCAGGAAAATCCCACGATATTATTGCACTTAAGGCCGGACATGCGGCTTCGTATAAGTTTGTCATCCATATTAATGACCGCAGTGCCACTGGCAGGCAATGCCTCCAGGAGCGCAGACTTCTCTGCTGCTATATTGTCAACAGTTCCCAGACCTTCCAGGTGAACCGGCTGGATACAAGTGATAAGACCGGCATCCGGCACTGCTATGTGGCATAGCCGGCTGATCTCTCCAGGCTGATTGGTACCCATCTCCAGCACTGCCCATTCAGTATCTGGGGAAATTTTCAATATGGTGAAGGGCAGTCCTATCAGGTTATTGAGATTGCCTTTTGTCTTGGCAGTTGTGAACTTCATGGAAAGCACCGAGGCAACCAGCTCCTTGGTGGTGGTCTTGCCACAGCTGCCTGTGATACCGAACACCTTGAATCCAAGCTGTTTCCTGTACCATCTTGCAAATTCTCCCAGGCTGTACAGGGAATCTGTCACCCTGACCAATGGAAAACCTTCCGGGGCATCTGAAGGAATCCACTCTACCACGGCGCCTGCAGCCCCCTTGTCAGCCACGGCAGCCAAAAAGGCGTGGCCATCAAAGCGTTCCCCCCTGATGGCCCAGAAAAGCTCTCCAGGGCGTATTGTGCGGCTGTCCGTGCTGATTGATGAAAACAATGCATCACCGCTGCCAGGCACAAGCTGGCCGCCAGTGGCATCTGCAACATGCTGCATACTGAACAGAAACTTGCGATCCTGTTGATAAACGCCAACAGCTTTCCGATCACGAAATGCCTGAGACAGGACCTTTCTGTCATCAAACGGAATAGTCCTGCCACCTATCAACTGGTAATCTTCATGCCCCTTGCCAGCCACCAGAAGAATATCACCTGGCATGGCCTGTTCTGCAGCCCATTTTATGGCTGCCTCCCTGTTGACAATGGTCTTGACTCCTGCCTTCGGCACATTCTCAATGCCGTTCAGCATATCTTGAATAATGGCACCAGGGGATTCTGATCTGGGATTGTCAGAAGTAAAAACACATAAATCCGCAAGCCTGGCAGCTATCCTTGCCATTTCCGGTCTCTTTGTCCTGTCCCTGTCACCACCGCAGCCTGAAACAACAATCAACCTGCCTGAAACAAACTCCCTAAGCCCAGACAAGACGTTCTGAAGGGCATCCGGAGTGTGGGCATAATCCACCAGCGCAGTAATACCCCTGGGAGCCTCGACAGGTTCGAGGCGGCCTGGCACAGCTCTGAGGGCTTGAATGCCCTGCCTGATATAGCCAGGCTCGATACCAAGAACATAAGCAACTGCTGTGGCAGCCAATATATTAGAAAGATTGTGAAGCCCTATGAGAGAAGAGCGTATCTCTATGACCTGACCCGGCATCTTTATCATAGCTTTTATGCCGTTGATATCCAGCTCGTACCTGTCTGGCCTTACCATGGCCTGTTCTGACAGGCCAAATGAAACCTTTGCACCCCGGTACTCTTTCAATAGCCTGCCCCCATAGGGATCATCTATGTTTATAACTGCCATTTCCGGGGCACAGGCGGAAAACAGCAGTTTTTTGGCCTGGAAATAGCTCTCCATGTCTTTATGGTAATCCAGGTGATCATGGCTCAGGTTAGTGAATACCGCTGCCCTGAACCTGCACCCGGCCACCCTGCCCTGCACCAGCCCGTGAGAAGAAACCTCGGTAACAGCATGAGTGCACCCCTCATCCCGTATCGCGGCCAAAAACTCCTGAAAAGAAACCGCGTCAGGAGTTGTAAGTGACGAGGGATGCTGTGCCGTGCCTGTCTTCTGGCAAATAGTCCCTGAAAGGCCAGGCCGATGGCCTGCGGCCTGAAGAATCTTCTCTATTAAAAACGAGCAGGTTGTCTTGCCATTGGTACCTGTGATACCGATAACCTCCAATGAATGGCTGGGATGCCCGTAAAAGGCAGAGGCAAGATGCCCCAGAACCTGGTTAGGCAGCCTGGAAGACAGAACAGCAACATTATCAGGCACAAGCCTAAGGGCGTCGTCTACAGATGAATCAGGCACAAAAACCGCAACAGCACCGCGGGCCACAGCATCTGAGACAAATTCTGATCCATCAATCCTGCTTCCTGGAAGGGCAACGAACAGAGAACCAGGAATTGCCTTTCTGGAATCCGAACACACGGATGTAATCGGGAGGCCTCTGCCCCTGCCCCTCTCTACCACAACATCCTGTGTATTCTCCAGCAGGATTGACAAATCTACTTGCATCAAAAAAACCTCATGTAGCCGGATTTACCATTGGTTTGAAGCATGAAAACGCTGATCCATTTATTGAGCCCTTAAAAAAAACAGCATACCTGGTTATGAAAGAAGTTCTTTGGCAGCAGCAGCACAGCAGACACTTGACCCTGTGAAAAACATCAGCGCTTACAAATAATAGTGCAACTGTCGCCCTTTTTTATTGGCTTACCAGCCTTCGGATACTGCTTCCTCACCAAGCCCGCTCCCTTTACCTTGAGCTTTAACCCGAGGCCTGAGACAATTTCCAGCGCACTTCTCATGGATTTGCCCTTTAAGTCAGGCATGACAACGCCGGAAGCTCCAAGACCTAGAGCAGCTTTCTGAACATCACGAACAACGACAGCGCTCCGGCCGTTGATATTAAATGGCCCTGCCACACTGGGCTGCAATCCAGCAAGCCTGGCAACACGGGATGTCCTGCCCAGAGTCCCGCGCCTCTGGCTGGCATCTATCCTGGCATTTTCCAGGACCGAAATATAACTTATTCTCGGAGATTTTGACGGCCACACTCCCATACCTATGGTTTGAAAAGCAACGTGGCCAGCAGCAGTAGTCATGGTCACCGAGGCAATGGATGGCCCTTGATCGTTTCCAACCCGCTTTAGAAACTCCTTTACCGCAGTAACATCGAACAGCCCTGGACATGAGTCTATACTGCTATTTTTCCCACCGTTTACTGCCAGGCTTGGTCTGAGCCTGGTGCCTGCCTTGATAATTGCAGAAAATACACAGAGTGTCTGCAGGGGAGTGGCATTAAAACCAGAGTCTATCACGCTCCCGATGCTTTCGGACATTGAAACGGGCAATGACACAGGCAGGCCGCCCTGCTGTTCTCCTGGCAGATCAATACCGGTAGGCTGGCCCATTCCCAACCTTATAAGAAGCTTTAAGATAGATTGGTCCATGGGCAATCTCGCAAGGTCTCTGGTCTTCAATCTGGTCCAGAGCTTGCCCTTAGCACCAACATCTATCCAGTGCCATGGAACATTAAATGCCTTTTTAAAGCGGGCAGGCTTATTGTCTTTTCCCTTAAGATTGCCGGCCTCATGACCGGTCTCCTGAAGGTGTTCCTGGATCTGCATCAACCAGGCAAGATTTATGACCAATCCCCAGGGATTTAAGCCCTCCCTGATCCCATAATTGGAAAATTCTGGCGTGCCTGTTCCAGATGTGTTGTCTTTTGACAGGCTTGCCATGGCCAGAATCTGGCCATTTTCAAGGTCCATGATAATCTCACAGCCCCTGTCTGCCTTCAATCTCTTCATCTGCCACCTGAGATTTTTTTCTGTCTCAGCCTGGACCTTTATATCAATGGAAAGAAAAAGCGCATCAACCAGCTTGCGGTCACTGGAGGCAAGCACAGCATCGTAGCTGTACTCTATGCCTTCAAGACCTCTGCCATAACTATCAAGATAGCCAAGCACAGGAAGCCCGAGCCCACCATTGGGATGAAACCTCACAACCCTGCCAGAGGAATCCGCTCTGGATACAGCCAACAGTGCCCCTGTCCTGTCTGCAATAGGCAACCTGTGAAGAAGCCTGTTATTAAGAGAGGTCTTTAAAACAACACTGCCAGGGACAGGCTGGAGATCAGCCTCCATTTCATCTCTCTCCGGGACCTTTTCACCGAAACATCCTGAGAATATCAAGCCCAGAAAAAACAAACTGGTTACTGCCCCAAGAATCCGGATTGTGGTCCGCTTCGTCAACTCCCTATTACCCTCTTTATGTCCGTCCCTGTCCCTGACACAACTTTAATCTTGCCCAAAAGGCATTTGCACTACAGTGCATTAAATCAACGCTACAGATTAGTATAGTGTAACGACTTGCTCCTTTGCCGGTGCATGCAGTCCCAGCTTTTTACCCAAGACAGCCAGTCGCTTCCGGCTGGTCATGCTGGAATATTTTTCAGATAGAAGTGCATTTTCTTTTTGAATGTTAAGATATCGTGCCTCAAGCACCTGCGTATCCATAGCCACGGTCCTGATCTTGTAGCTTGCAAAAAAAGACAATGAAATGAGCGCAATGGTTAAAAATACTGCCGCAACAGTCTTCATAGACCATGGTACAGAAAACGAAATAGAAGGCCTCGCCTTCCTCCGCCTTCGGTTTTGGGGCGAATAAACCCTTCTCTGAGGCATCCTTAGAGTGGCTGATTTGCTTGTCATATTTTCACCTCCATATTATGGCTCTGACTTGACAGCGGCCCTAAGTTTTGCGCTTCTGGCCCTTGGATTGAAAACGGTTTCTCCAGGACCTGGAACTACAGGCCTTTTTGTCAGCACCTTCAGGCTGGTGTCCCTCTTGATATAGTGCTTCACAATCCGGTCCTCGAGAGAGTGAAAACTTATCACCACCAACCGTCCCCCTGGCAGGAGACATTCACTTGCCTTTTCCAAGGCTCCTGTCAAATTTTCAAGTTCCCGGTTCACTGCTATACGCAGCGCCTGGAAAGTCCTTGTGGCTGGATGTATTTTCTTTGGATGAAAACGCTTTGGTATCGAGGAAGCAATGATATCAGCAAGCTCTTTGGTAGATAGTATGGGCCTTTTGCTTCTTCTTGCCAGAATGGCCTTGGAAATCTTGCCTGCCCATCTTTCCTCGCCGTAAAGCCGTATCAGCTCCTCCAGGCGCTCAACAGGCAACTTGTTCAGCATATCAGCAGCTGTTATCGTACCCGAACGGTCCATGCGCATGTCCAGAGGCTCATCCCTTAAAAAACTGAATCCTCTGCCAGACTGGTCAAGCTGAAAAGATGAGACTCCCAAATCCATGAGTATCCCGTTGAAACCAGGTTCGCCTTCTTCATGGAGTATGGCATCCATATCAAGGAAGTTGCCCTGATAAAACCTGACCCTCTTTCCATGGCCTCCGAGACGTTTTTTTGCCATGGCAAGAGCATGCTCATCCCAGTCCATTGCCAGCAGCTTTTTGATGCCAGGCTCATGCTTCAACAACAGCGAAGAATGCCCTCCCATTCCAACAGTGGCATCCAGCAATACATCTCCGGGAGAAGGGCACAGGGCATCAATCACCTCGCTGACAAGAACAGGAGCGTGTATCCCCGCAGGATCAGATCCCGATACCGAATTCTTTAATGATGTCATCGCTGATAGCATCAAAATTTTCTTTCGTCTCCGTCAACTGACTCTCAAGCAGATCCTTGCTCCATATCTCAAAATAGTTGAGCATGCCAACCAGAACTACTTCCCTCACAATTCCAGCCTCTTGACGAAGAGTTGCAGGCAGAAGGATCCTGCCCTGGCCATCAAGTGCACAATCAATGGCAGCTCCCAGCAGATAACGCTTAAAGGCAAGCACCTTGGGAGGGCCAAAGCGGAACCTGCTGAACTGTTCTTCAACAGCTTTCCATTCTTCAACAGGGTAAGCAGCAAGACAGGAGGGCAGGTTTGTCACAATGAGCTTCATATCATACTTAGCCCTGAGAATATCCTTGAACCTGGCAGGAATACTAAGCCTTCCCTTGGCATCAAGGTTATGGGTTGATCTGCCCCTAAACATTTAACCTCTACCCCTTTTTACCACTTTACCCCACCTAATGCCACTATATTGGAAAGAGCATTGTCCTGTCAAGAAACAATTCTTTAAAAAATAGGCGGAAATAAATGACCAATAAGGCAGAAAACAGCTGTTATTCAGGGAAAACAGCTGGTTTCAGCCATTTCAGGGATGAATAGACACTTAAAAATGAGTCGATTAAGGGATAGATAAAGCCATTTAGGCAGTATTAGATGTGCATGATGGGCTACTGGATGACAAGATATTGCGAGATAGAACAGCAACCCGGATTCCTCCATTGGAGAAGCGGCAGACAGTGGCAAGGTTCAAGCCAAGAGCACGCCTGAGTCCTGGAAATTCGACAGGGTAAAGAAGCGTAAGATGCCATTTGGGCAGCCTTGCACGTATAATCCTGCCAAAAACCGAATAGAGACCCATTATGTCATAGTTTCCTCTTAAACGGTGGCCATAAGGCGGATTGGTGACAATAAATCCATTATTCTGAATGCAATGCCTGCCAACCGCTGAAACATTCTCCTGAACAACCCTTGCCTGCCCCGAAAACCCGGCATTTTCAATGTTAAAAAGTGTTGCCTCCACCGCTTCCGGGGACCTGTCCTGCCCTATTATCTCCACATCAGGCCTTTGCACAAGCCTGTCAGCACGCCTGAGAAGTTGTGTCCACAGGTGCCTGCTGAAATTTCTCCAGTCCATGAATGCAAAACGGCGATGCCTGCCAGGAGGAATCGAAGATGCCATTAGGAGGGCCTCAATAAGAATGGTGCCGGAGCCACAGAAAGGATCCAGCAATGGCGAACGCCTGTCCCATCCAGATATATAAAGCATGGCAGCAGCCAGGTTCTCCCTGAGAGGGGCCTTAACACTGTACTTCTTAAAACCTCTTTTATGAAGGTGTTCCCCTGAACTATCCAGGCTTAACAGGCAACGATCCCTGGACATCCTGACAAAAACCAGGGGATAGTCGGAACCCTGTCTATCCGGCACTGCCTGTATCTCCCTGCCGAGCCGTGCACTGATACCCTGAAGAAGCCTTTGTTTCAAAGCGCCGCTGTGATAAATCCTGGATTTATGGACAGAGGCCCTGATACGCACCCTGGAATATCCGCCAAGGTATATCTCCCACGGATACCTGGCAAAACGGCCTGCCGCAGCATCCAGGGAAACGAGCCGGAAGGAACCTATCCTTACCAATATTCTGCCTGCCACCCTGGACCATAGATTGGCCGAGTACAGGGTGGAAAGATCTCCTGAAAACTCAGCTCCGCCATATATTTTGCAAGGTTCTATGCCGAGACCTTCAAGCTCACGGCATAGAATATCCTCCAAGCCTGGCGGACACATGGCAAACATGCGCAGCACTGTGCTGCTGCCGGCCTTCATGGCAAACCGGGAATGCCTTCATCAAGCCCGCTCGTCTCAGCCTTGGATGCGTATTTGAAATACGTCTCCATGAATCTGCCAGAAATCACTTCGGCACAGGAGAACTGCAGCATGCCCTTCTGAAGAAACCTGCCGGAAAGAGCAAAAAACAACATACGGGATATGTCAAAAATAAGGTCGTAAATACGTTGCAAACTATCCTGATCCATGCCCTTTTCGTACACCCTGCATCTTACAGGGCGCAGATCAAAAAGCATGCATGCTTTACTATGGAACAAGGGACAGATGAGCCCCTGTTTTTCATAAAGACCCTGCATCGCCTCCAGAAATTCGCTGGAATTTCTGGCTGCATTTGACTTTAAAGCCCTTTCCGCTCTATAAACCCTGTTTGACCTTTCTATCAGCTGTTTCCTGTCCTGAAGTTTCAGATGTCTGTTCACTGCAGCATGAAGATAAATGGCCTCGAGAAAAAAGAGTTCGAAATATTTCGAGCAACAATCACTACCAGCCTTGCCGCACTCTTTCGTAACGGTTCCCTTGCTACTGGCAAGGTTCCTGTCAACAGCATGTAGAATCTTTTCATATTTTGAAAAATACACAGACAGGTCAACGCCCTCATCTCTTTCCAGGCTGGGCTCCCTGATGGTAAGTGGTTTCTCTCTCTTCTCGTATTTTTTGAGAAGCCGCCATTGACTCCAGCAGCTTGGATTTGACCTGGTCCCCTTCATACGCCTGCTGGCTTCCTTGTAACCAAGTCCTTTTCGTATAAGATAAGCTGTTACAAATGTGCCTGTCCTGCCGATACCATGCTTGCAATGCACCAGCACTTTTTTACCAAGGGAAATGGCCTCATCCAGCCATTCAAGGGCCTTTTCCATGGAAGCCATGTCCGGTGCGTGTTCGTCAGGTATTGGCAGATAATAGACATCAAAACTGGCATTCTCCTCTATTTCATGGAGATCGCAATATTCTCCGCAAAGATTCACTATTGCGCTAATGCCTGCCTCTTTTATCCTTTCCAAATCTTCATAGGACATGGGGGCATAACCCACTGCGAGATCAGGCGTAATCCATGTCAATTCGTATGTGCTGCTCATAGAGCTGTCTGCCTTTGAAATTTTATTACTGTTATCAAAATAGAGCCCGATTCGAGTATTGCATTATACTGCCTTATACATAATGACATATCTTATCACTTTTTATCACCTTGATAAAAAGAAGAAAAATCCGAACGGCCTGCCAAAAATTCCTCGGCCATGATATCGGGAGAAGAATCTGGGGACAGGTACATATCCATAAGCCGTGTAGCTCCTGCGAGACGGCCCACAGACACAAGTGCTGACAGGATTGTCTCCTTGTCCTCGTGTTTCAACTGGGCATCCACGAGTTCTCCCGTTGTGTTCACCTTGAAACCAAGCCTTGTCAAGACAGCGCCGATAAACTTGCTCCGCAACATTCTCCCTTCCGGGTTACCGCCACCACCAGAGAATCTGAATGTAATAAAATTATGGGCTGCATCTTCCCCTGCCAGCGCATCGACCTGAACAAAATGGTAGCCGAAACGCACATTCAAGTTCATATAATCCGAAGCAAATACCGCATAACTTGACAATGCAGCAGAATCACGCCCTGCAACGCCGCCTGCCAGCATTATGGCATCATAATCCCCCCATGCAAAATGCTCGGCATCGGACCACCTTATAGCAGGATCGGACAGGCCTTTCCAGAAAGCCTTCATTGGCAATGATAAGACATGTTCTATATCAATAACACGATTATCCCCTGCATCTCTGGCAAGTCCTCCGCCAACATCCAGGACATAAAACGTCAAGGGCAGGTTACTTGCCAGCTTCCGGGCCTGCCTTCCTCCAGATGATCCCTTGGCCCCCATGGAAAACATTTCTCTCATGGAGCACTCATGTACAAACCTTATTATATCAAGAATGGACCTGCAGCCCTCCGACCTGAAATCCTTACTGGCAGGATCTATAAGGGAAAGGCGTGCCACCATGCCCATAGCTGTTCCATGCGTTTTAACAGCGGGCCTTCAAGGCTTGAATCTCCTGCTTGCCTGCTGCCGGAATCATCCCACATGCAGGCGTCCATAAATAACTCCATCATATAATCGCCCTGTGCTGGCATGGACCGTAACCTCTGAGGTGGACCCCATTGTCAAGACAAAATTTAACAGAATTTAAGCTATACATTCTGTCTCACTTGTCCTTGGTTCAGCCTCTTTGATAGAGAAGCGAT
>JALWYO010000117.1 GCA_026992735.1 Deltaproteobacteria bacterium | reverse complement strand
CATGAAAACCATGCCCGGCATCATCCTCATGTTCCAAAAGGCGGCGGACACACTTCAAGGCTGCAGGCTGACTGCCTTTTATGCCAACATCTCCTGCAATTAGATTCGTTGTGCCTCCAGGCAAAATTCCAAGCAGGGGAACAGGCTCGAACAGCCTGTTTCTGAAAAGCATGGTCAGGAGCGCCTGGATGGTGCCGTCTCCGCCACTGACCAGAAGCAGGTTTACCCCCTCCTGCACAAAGGAATGCAGGATCTTTTCCATATCACGGGGACGGCTTGCCTGATGAACAAGGTCAAAAGACGCCTTTGCGGCCCTGAGCAGCCGCCTGCCCTCCCTTCTGTTCCTGCCCCCAAGAGGATTTATCAGAACGCCTGGCCTTATGCCTGCAGCCCCATTGGCACTGCTATCACCTTGAAACTGCATCACTCCTGGTGAACCATCGTATCGCCAGGCTATATGGCCTTGATGACCAGTCTATCTCCTGCAGCCACGACTTCAGGCTACCATGCCTGGATTTTTCATAAAGGGCGTAGAACAGCCTGAAAAGCAGGAAAAGGGTTGTAGCCCCGGTCCAGAAAGCTACGCCCAAGAAACCGAGATCAGGACGTCCGGACAGATAAAACAGGGTAAGCAGGATCAGGCAGGGGTTTCTTCTGGCCGTAACGAGCCTGAAGAATGAATCCACTGGTTTCCAGCAAAATATCTCGAACCCAGCCACATACCACTGGAAAATTCCTTCCACAAGACGTCCAAGGATATATCCCGCAAATATCAGCCAATAGAGGATGGATGGAGAAATATCCAGATGGTATTGACCCGTGTACTCCAGGCCCATTCCCCATAACATATACCAGATCGGGGGATGTACCAGGTCGATAATGTGATCAAAGTAATGGCCGAATTTGCTGGATGTCACAGTAACTCTGGCAAGTTTACCGTCAACGGTATCAAGAAATGTCATCAGCCAGCCGGCGAGAAGGCCGCAGCCCAAATATCCCCTTGCAAAAAGCCAACCAGCAAGAATAACCAGCAAGAAACCGGCAAAGGTGACTTGATTCGGACGGATACCAAGGCGAACGCACTGCCTTACAGCCCAGCTTGCAGGCTTAGGCCAGAGCCACTTTGTCACCAGATCGGTAACACCCTTGTAGGACCAGTCAAACAGACGTCTCTCGATCTGCTTTGCGGTATTCTCTGTGACCTGGACCGCAAACGGCGGCTCAAACTTCCTCAGCTTCTGATCAAAGGAAACGGAAATACTCTCAAGGCTATGCCGGGCAAGGCCATCGGCTCCAGCAGGCTCATGAGCTGCCCTTATAGCAGCCTCGGCCTTCTTTGCCATGGCCCCGGAAACATTGGCTGCTACAGGAACCCTGTTCTGTCCCTGCCTTACCAGCAACATGCAGTCAGACAGTGAAGCGATCTGTTTAAGAAGCCTGTCTTCCAGTACATAATCACCGCGCAGAATCAGGACATGGTCTGAATTGCCAACAGAAGTGAGGTCCTCGACAGGTGTTGCAATGCCTGCAAGGACTTTTTCAGTACGTTCTTTAGGGGTAAGCCCCCATATTCTCACATTGCAATCTTTGACAAAATATAGATATATGGCCATCATGCCTCTTAAGCAGGCAGAAGGGACTGAATTCAACGTCTTTAAGCCCTTGCCTGATCATGGATTATTGCTGAAACTTTAACAGAAATGGTATGCAACTTCACAAGCAAATTTTATAAGCGTTCACATGGCACCACATCTGCTGTGTTGGCGGGCGCTGGAAGTACAGGGAGTACGACTGCGCACCCGCCGCCTTGCATCTGCGGCATCCTGTGAACGCTTATAGAATGGGGAAGTGTGTAACAAAACTCGACATAACCCTGTGATCAGTTAGCAAATTTTTATAAAAGCCGGAAAAGGAGGAAACAGCCACGGCCACAGAAGCAGGCACCATGACCAGCCTTGATACCGTCCGAATCATGCACCTGTCGGACATGCACCTTGCATGCCTTGACAAAATTTCATGGCGTTCACTCCTCAACAAGAGGATTCTGGGATATATCAGGTGGCATACAGGGCGCAGTAGGGAATACGAATACAGGATACTCCCCCTGATCAGGCAGGAAATACAGAGGCTCAGGCCGGACCAGGTGGTATTGACCGGGGACCTTACACACCTTGGGCTTGCCATAGAGTTCCAGCATGTTGCAGGCTGGCTGGATAGTATTGCCCCTGCGGACTCCATAACTATTGTCCCGGGAAATCATGACGTCTATGTACCTGCCCCCTGGGAAGAAAATTTTTCATTCTGGGGGAATTATATACTGCCGTATTCTTCTTATACTGGAGAAATCCCACCTGCCAGCATAGATGCCCTGTTTCCCACTCTGCATATAAGAAAAAACGTGGCCATCATTGGGATTTCGACAGCCCAGTCATGCGGCTGGCATCTTGCGACAGGGCGTATCGGCCATGAGCAGCTTGAGAGAATCGAGACAGCACTGAAGGCAGCAAAGGCCAGGAGACTCTTCCGCATCATAGCCCTGCATCACCCTCCTGTACCCGGCAAGGTAGGCAGAAGGAAAAGGCTCATTGACATAACAGGGCTTTCCCGTATCATTGCGCACTCTGGCTGCGAACTTGTCCTTCACGGGCACTCACACAATGCATCCATCTATTCAATAAACGGACCCGGCTACAAAATACCGGCAATAGAGGCGCCGTCAGCCCTCTCCATCAGCAGGCGCAAAAAACACCGCGCCAGATTTTTTATCTGTGAAATTAAAAAAGAAGATCCAAATGAATGGAAATGCAAGGTAATTACGCACGGATTTGAATCCCTTACTGAAGGCTTTGTCACAAGGGATATCAGGGAATTTACCTTGCCTTGCTGAACAATTCGTGTAACTGCTCACGGGATGCCGCAGCAGATCCGGCGTCGCGAGCAGTTACAATTTCTCAGGCTGTTACCAGGGCAGATCCAAGCTGTCGATGAGCTTCAACATCTCCCTGATGTCTTCTTCGTTTGGATGGCCCTTTGCCTCTTCAGCATACTTGACCCATTCAGGCTGAGGCTGCTGCTGCCTGGCTTCGTTCAGCTTATCCTCTGGCACCTCTCCAAAGCAATCAAACTCGCCCACTATCCTGGCCCTTTTGGCAAGATCACGGGCCTTTTTCATGGCTGCCTTTACCACATCAGAACCACGCTCTGACGCATGCGTAGCAAACAGGAAAACCTGGCAATCATCAATTATCCGCTTCAGGTATTCCTGCATTTCACGGTCAGGCTCGCCATTCTCTATCCTGAAACCGGCAGCTATAAACGTGTATCCCTCGGGATCAGGAGCTCCTGAAACAGGGCTAATCTCCTTCTCTTCAGGTATATGCTCATAAATAGCTTCCGCCAGTTTCTTTGTGTTGCCTGTCTTAGAAGAATAAACCACCAAATTTTTCATATAGTTCCCTCCTTTGAATTTCTATGGTGAATAGACAGAAGGCCCTTGTCGGGAATAACAAGCAAGACATATATCATTTTATCCACCATAATCCTGCACAGCAGATGTAGATAAGATTATAATATTGTGTATTTTGTCGCAAGCTTAAGAAATAAATAAGCACGATTTACTTTGAACGAAAGGGAAAATTTTACTTATCACCCTGCAGCTGCATAATGATTCAGAATAACAAAGATCTTAAAATGCCAAAGTACGTCTGCGCGCCCTTTGCCTCGCATCTTCGGCAAACTTGCGAGCTGCATAATCCAGGATAATATAAAGACTATGAAAAAGACATGTAAAAAACGACCTGTGGTTGCACTGATAGGCAGGCCAAATGTTGGTAAATCCACCCTCTTTAACCGGCTGGCAGGGACAAAAAACGCACTCGTTGACCGCACTCCAGGCCTTACCAGGGACCGGCGATATGCACCAATAGACCTTGAAGATACAGAGCTGGAACTAATAGACACGGCTGGCCTGTCTGCCTCTGCCGACCCCGATGCCCTTAAGGAGCAGGTTCAGGAACAAACCAGAAGAGCAATAGAAGAAGCAGACTGCCTGTGCCTGCTCTTTGACGGAAGAAGCGGCCTACAGCCAGAAGATATAGACATGGTAGAGCTTGCCAGGAAATCCTTCAAACCCTGGCTTGCTGTTATCAACAAGGTGGAATCTGAAAATCTGAAGGCCAATGCGCTGGAATTTTACGAAACAGGGGTAGCGGATTTCACCTTGATCTCCGCCAAGACAGGCCGGGGCCTGCCCGAGCTCACAGGGAAACTTGGGAATATGTGCAAAAGCCTGCGATATGCCAAAGATGATCAAGTATCTTTTCCAGATGAAGAAGAAACGCCTTCAATCAAGGTATGCCTCATCGGCAGGCCAAATGTCGGCAAATCTTCCATAATGAACCGCCTGGTCGGGCAGAAACGCATGGTTGTCTCAGATATACCAGGGACAACCAGGGACAGTATAGATTGCCTATTTGAAAGGGAAGGCCTGTCTGACATCATATTCGTGGACACGGCGGGCATAAGGAAACGCTCCCGGGTAAGAGAACGGGTGGAGAAATTCAGTGTTATCAAGGCAATAGAATCCATCAGGACTTCTGATATCTGTATATGCGTATTCGATGCGTCAGAAGGCATAACCGAACAGGACAGACGCCTGGTAGGTTATACAAGAGAGTATTCCAAGGGATGCATAACCGTATTTAACAAGTGGGACCTGGTAAAAGATGACAGCAAACTCAGAAAGGTACTAAATCAGGAAGCCAAATTCCTGAAAAAGATGGTACCGTATGCACCGCATATCAATGTCTCTGCCGCGACAGGCAGAAATATCAATAAGATATTCCTGCTTATAGACCAGGTTTACAGGGATTATACCTTCCAGGAATCCACGGGAAGGCTTAACAGGATATTGAAACAGGCTTTGCTGCGCCGCAATCCACCTGTTACCAAGGGCCATTTTCTCAAGATATACTACGTGACCCAGATCGGGACAAAACCACCTGTACTAGCCTTTTTTGCCAATTATCCCCGGCTTTTCCCCATGCACTACAGGAGATTTCTGGAAAACTTTTTCAGACAGGAACTGGATATTCCCGGCACACCGATAAAAATATTACTGAGAGAGCGTTAGGCAGACAAAGCTGCCTGTAAAAAGCAGCACTACAAGACAAGCACTGCTGCTACCACTGCTGCCACCAACAGCCTGTAGATAACGAATGGATAAAACGTGTGTGTCTTCAGGTAATTCATCAAAAATGCAATTACCAGGTAACCAGAAACCGCTGAAGCAATGAAGCCCCAGAGAAAATTCAAGTTCAGATCTGCCCCCCCGGCCTTGAGAAGCTTCAGCCCCTCATAGAAACCTGCACCGGCAATGATAGGAGCTGACAGAAGGAAAGAAAAACGTGCGGCAGCCTCCCTGTCAAGTCCGAGGAAGAGGCCGCAGGTCATGGTGATACCGCTCCTTGAAACACCAGGGATAACTGCAAGGGCCTGAGAGATGCCTATGAGCAGGGCATCAGACATCCAGATGGCGGAAAAACCCCTTCTATGCCGGGCCATTTTTTCGGCCAGCCCAAGCAAGACCGCCACTCCTCCAAGGGTGCAGACCACCACCCATGGGGAACGCAGGTATGTGGATACGGCATGTTCCAGCAGGAATCCGGCCACTGCCCCGGGCACTGTTCCGGCAACAAGATAGAGCAGCATGTTCCTGTCCTTCTCGTGCCTGCTACCTGGCAGCAGAGCGCAAAGCATACCGATCCAGTCCCTGTAAAAAAATGCCAGGACTGCCAGCAGCGTGCCCATGTGCAATGTTACATCAAAGGCAAGCGAGGTGCCCTTGATCCCCAGAAAATACTCTGCCAGGACCAAATGACCTGAACTGGAAACAGGAAGAAATTCCGTTATACCCTGCAGGATGCCTAAAAATAATGCTTCGAAGATGTTCATATGTTAATCTTTGAGAGATTATAATACCGGCCCTGGCATGACCGGCCAACTAACCATCTTATCCTTAAACCAAACACAACTGGATCTGGTCGTGGAGACTAATTCAAATAGCCACATGAGACAATATAATTCCGTATCTGCTCACAAGGTACCGCATCTACAGCGTGGTCGGACGCTTGAAGTACAGGAAGTACGCCTGCGCGTCCTCTGCCTTGTATCTGCAACACCCTGTAAGCAGATACAGAAAAATTTGTGCGGATTTATTGAGAAGTTACATAATTCCAATATAAATAACCGGGTTGTCACAAGATGAAATCCAATTTCTGGCATGATACCGGCATTGGTAACACTATCATGGCAGGGCTTTCCGGCCTGGATCTGGATCAGGACACCAGATGCCTCATAGAGGAGTACGGGGTCTCAAACTTCATCATATTTACCAGGAACGCCGAAGCAGGTCCGGCCAGGCTTGCCAGTCTGTGCAATTCCATAACAGAATTGTGCATGTACATAGGCATCCAGCCCCTCATCGCCATTGACCAGGAAGGCGGGCCGGTCCGCAGGCTAACCCCTCCTCTCTTCCCGGACATGCCGTCTGCTGCAGATGTCACTTCTTCGGCAGATCCACAGGAACTCGTGAAGAAACTTGCCTGCATAACCGCTGACATGCTCCACAATGCCGGCCTGAACATGAATCTTGCACCTGTACTGGATCTCTGCATGGAGGCTGCGGATAACGTGCTCAGGGGAAGGTGTTTCAGCTCCGATCCGGAAGTAGTGGCAAGGCTGGGGTCAACTTACATCCGGGAGCTCCAGGCCGGTGCAATCCTGGCCACTGCCAAGCACTTTCCAGGCATTGGTTCTGTAAAGGTTGATCCACACCTGGCAAGACCCGTGGTAAAATCCACCTGGCAGGAAATATTGGACGGGCTCATTCCGTTCCAGAGGGCTGTGAAAGCCGGTGTTGCAGCAGTCATGACCTCACATGTAGTGTACACAGCTATAGACCCGGAAAGACCTGCCACATTTTCCAGAATTATAGCAACGGACATGCTCAGGCATGAACTGGGCTTCCAAGGGCTTCTCCTCTCCGATGACCTGGAAATGAAAGGCATTACCAGTCATGTCGGGCCTGGAGAGGCTGCAGTAACGGCATTTCTGGCTGGCCATGACATCTGCCTGATCTGCAACAACCAGGATTATGTTGTACAGGCACTATCGGCAATGAGAGACGCTGTTAAGACGGGTAAAATCCCAAAGGAAAGACTGTGTTCCAGTATAGACAGAAGAGCCAGGACAATAGAACGAATCCGTTCCAAAGTCGACGACTTTGATTCATAAAGGCCCTGCTTGACCTTTATCTGCCTGCAGTGTTCAGCAGATACAAGACAGAAGGAACATAAACATAGCAATTAACCGGGATTAAATGAGTGCCAAGTGACATCTAAGTACTTTGCGCCCATGCGATGGTCGTGTATTCTCTCAATCATGTATTCTTTATTAAAAAGAGCCGGGAACACAAGTTCCTTCATGGCCAATATCCTGTATCTTCATACGAAAAAATCCGCAGCGGCGATTTTACTGGTCATTCTGATGTGCAGCTGTGCCATAATCCCGCGCAATGAATACCGGCCTGTTGCAAAAGGGGATGACTGGCGCGTCCGCCTGGTCAAGTATTCCTCTGGGTCAGAATTCGTCACCAAAGGCGGTTTTGAACACCCTTTTGATATATCCAGGGCAAAACTCAACAACCTCCTTGCCTCCATATATGTAAGAGAAGCCAATGTTATTGGAAAAAAGGGAAAGCAGCAGGTCTTTCCTCCAAAGGTCAGGCAGATCCTGCTGGACCCGATCCGGGAAGCATTCAGCAAGGCGCAGCCTGACGAAGTGATAGACTTTTCATTTCTTCTGGGCAAGAGCTTCATGCTTATATTCAACCATGATCTATTCACCAGTGGCATTATGTTCAGGAAAAACGGCAAGCTCAACATAGTGATGAGAGTGGTGAACTATCAATGTGATAACTATCAGACAGCTGTCAGGCAGTTCGTAAGTGATCCAACCAGCAGGGCATTGAAAAACGAGTGGGAATTTGTCCTCATGCCCGGTATGTCTCTAAAAAAACATCACAAGAAGGGCATCGGGTTCTTTCAGCAGTCTTACTATTCCAACTGGCTCATCCTGGATACCGGCAGGGTTTACAGGCCGAGGAAGACCACTGTAAAACATTTTGAAAGGATCATAACGCAGCCCGCCCCTGTGACGGAAAAACCAGAGGAAGAAACAACCCCGGTTGACTATGGCCGGAGCCAACCAGCCCATGCAAGGCCTGCAAATCAAGGAATTATTGACAACCCTGAGGCAAGGAGAAAGCTGCAGATACTGAGAGAACTATACAACAGCGGAGCAATAAGCCGGACAACCTATGAGAGAAAGAAAGAAGAAATACTTTCACCTTGAAACCGGACAGGGCAGAGCAGGCAACCTGTTTATTGACACGAAGAATGCCTCAAAACTTACCTATGCTGGGGGCAGGCATCTGGCCCGTCCATACCAGAAATGCCGCATGAAACAGCTCGCTCAAGGCAAAAATGGCAGCAATGGCCACGGCCCAGCGGACTATCTGGACCTTTGTAGGATTGTACTTAAACGTCTTCTTTGTCATGCCAATAAAGAGAAAGACTATACCAAATCCATAGATAAATGCTGACAGTATCTGCCTCAGGGAGGCAAGCACGCAACCTGGGAATTCACCGGCTCGCAGGCTGAAACCAATGGTGACCAAGACCATGGCAGCAATAAACTTCTTGTCTTCCCAGGTAAAAACGGCCTTCTGCTCCTGTTCCTGATCTTTACCGTCCTTCAAGACCTCTTCCTGCTCCCCGGGCACAGAAGTTTCACCTGTTGTTGCCTGTCTATCTTTCGCCTCTGATTCCATTCTGTTCACCAACCTGTAAAATCTCACATGAAATTGAGCGGATCTACATCTATTTCCACTCTCACATTACTGGGTACCAGACTGCCAACCCGTCTGTCAATCTCGGAGCACAGCCTTCTGACAGGCTTCATTGCCCCCTTTATCATCAACTGGTACCTGTACCTTGAACTGATACGCGCCAGCGGGCTCTGCACCGGGCCCAATATTATTATATCCTTCCTGTTACCAGCAGCTTTTTCTGCAACATCGGCAAGCTTCAGCGCCGCCTCCTCTGCTGCTGCCTTTTTTGCAGCAGACAGCCTGACATTTACCAGACGGCTAAATGGAGGATAACCAAGGGCCTCTCTTTTTGCTATCTCGATCTCGTAAAAACGGCGGTAATCATGTGCAGTGGCGCATTCCATGGCATAGTGATCCGGCATGTAGGTCTGAATTATCACCCGGCCCTTCACCGCGCTCCTGCCAGCCCTGCCTGCCACCTGCGCCATTAACTGGAATGTTCTCTCAGCAGCACAGTATTCCGGCACGTTAAGGCCCATGTCCGGGGCAATCACCCCTACCAGTGCCAGGTTAGGAAAATCATGTCCCTTGGTTATCATCTGCGTCCCTATTAGACAGTCTATTTCCCCCTTCCTGAAGGAATGAAGTATTCTCTCCATCTTCTTCCTGTGGCCCACAGTATCCCTGTCTATGCGTGCCACAGTTGTACCGGGGAATTCCTGTAAAAAATCATTGGCCACCTTTTCCGTGCCAAATCCGGAAGCTCGAACCGCCTGCCCGCTGCACTTGTCACAGGCCGGCAGTGCTGGATAGAGCTGCCCGCAATAATGGCAGCACAGGACCCCCGGCCCCTTGAACTTTTCTGTATCCACATTCCTGAGAAGTGCCTTGTTTCCCCTGTGCCATGCAAGCACGACGTCACATGACCTGCACTTGAATACATGGCCGCATTCCTGGCAAAAGACATAGGTTGCAAATCCCCTGCGGTTGAGAAACAGCAACACCTGGTGGCCTGCTTCAAGAGTAGAGGAGATGGCATGTCTCAGCCTGGAAGAGAGCCAGGGAGTCTCGTCGCTCCTTGCCCCGGACCTGCCTGCATCCTTTTTGACATCACGCCTTTTCTTCCGGGACCTGACACGACGGTCCACAATCTCCACAGAGGGCAACCGCGCATCTCCTGCCCTTTCTTTCATTTCAAGGAGACAGTATTTCCCGCTTAATGCATTAAAATAACTGGTGACAGACGGGGTCCCTGAACCGAGCACAACTGTCGCTCCCTCCATTCTGCCCCGCATCACAGCAAGATCCCTGGCATTGTACTTAAACTTGTCAGCCTGCTTGTAAGAAGGATCATGCTCTTCGTCTATGATTACAAGACCGATGTTCTGCAAGGGCGCAAAGATGGCCGAACGCGCACCGACTACTATTCTGGACTCACCGCTCCTTATCTTCCACCACTGATCCCTGCGCTGTTCTCTTGTAAGACCGCTGTGCAACAGACTAAGACCCTGGGCAAAACGGCCTGCAAACCAGCCTGCAATCTGGCCTGTCATGGATATCTCGGGTACAAGCACCAAGGCGTTTCTGCCGGATGCCAGGCAATGCTCCACAGCCCTCATGTATACTTCCGTCTTGCCACTGCCGGTAATGCCAAACAGCAAATAAGGGCTGAATACCCCTGCTGTTACAGCCTTTGCGATCTCTGACAGGACATTCTCCTGCTCTGCGGTAAGCTTCCTCACAGTACCATGCGACCAGGCCTTTACGTCAAAACGTGATCTGCCCGGGCCAATACCCCTGTCAGTTGCCTGCTCCGTTGCCTTCCTGGTGGCGGACAGGAAACCGGCAGGCAGGGCCTCGGAAAGGGCAGGTCCCAGAGGATAATAATAATAGGATGCTGCCCATTCTATGAAGTTCAACAGGCCTCCTGGGATGAGCGGCTGTTCCTCCATCACCTTCAGGACATCCTTGAGCCGGGATTCGTCCAGGAACTCCCTGGCAGGCCCCCAGCATATACCTACTATCCGCCTGTGCCCCAGGGGAAGGAGCAGCCTGGTGCCCCTTTCTGGCAACGTGGTATCAAAGGGCCACCTGTAGGTAAGCGGACCTTGCATGTGCAGCGGCACTATACAGTTTACCAGCAGGGGATGGTCTGTACCTGCGGCCTTAACCATGGATACAAGTGCCAATAAGATACGGGGACAACAGGGACAAAATCAGAGTTTTTCTGCTATCTCTTTTATGTACCTCTTGAATGCAGGACCAAGATCAGGGTGGTCCATGGCCAAGTGCACCGTTGCCTGGAGATAGCCGAGCTTGTCTCCTGCATCGAACCTGTTGCCCTGGAACTTGCAGGCATATAACTTTCTTTCCTTCCGCAGGGTATCCAGGGCGTCAGTAAGCTGTATTTCTCCGCCAATACCCGGGAGAGTGCGATCCAGACAGTCAAATATCTCCGGCCTCAGAACATATCTACCGATGACTGCCAGCCTGGAACTCGTCTCTCCCGGCTGGGGCTTCTCAACAATCCTGTCCACCTGAAAGACGCTGGGCTCTACCTCCTGGCCTTCCGCAATGCCATAACGGTTCACGTCTTCCTCAGGCACTTCCTGGACTGCCACAACTGACTCCTGGTATTTCTCGAATACCCTGAGCATCTGGTACACGCAGGGCTGTTCTGACTCCACCAGGTCGTCGCCAAGACATACCACAAAAGGCTGATCACCAATGACCTGACGGGTGACATTGACGGCATGTCCAAGGCCGAGAGGTTCTTTCTGCCTCACTGATACCACTTCTATAAGCCTTGATATATGGCGTACCTCGTTCAGGAGGTCCATCTTGCCCTTCTGGGCCAGGAAGGTTTCCAGTTCAAAGGAATAGTCAAAATGATCCTCTATAACTGACTTGCCTGAAGCAGTTACCAGGACCACCTCCTTTATGCCGGATGCAACCACCTCTTCCACTATGTACTGGATGGTGGGACGGTCCACAACAGTAAGCATTTCCTTGGGTATCACCTTGGTGGCCGGCAGGAACCTGGTGCCAAGCCCTGCAACCGGGATGACTGCCTTTGTGGGTAACATGAAACCTCCAGTTGACTCTGTCAAATCTGTGCTGATTAATCCTCCAGGGTGGATGTATCGCCGAGTTCCAGCCCAAGCTCTTGGGCCTTGAGAAGCCTCCTCATGATCTTGCCCGACCTGGTCTTGGGCAGCTTGTCAGCAAATTCCACCTCCTTGGGAGTGGCAATTGGACCAAGCTCGTGCCGCACATGCCTTATTATGGCCTGCCTAAGTGAATCCGAAGGCTCTTTCCCTGCCCTTAGCACAACAAAGACCTTGATGTACTCTCCCTTTACAGGATCGGGCAGGCCTATGGCTGCCGCCTCGGCAACTGAGGAATGACTTACAAGGGCATTCTCTACATCGGCAGTGCCTATCCTGTGACCTGCAATGTTCAGCACATCGTCGGAACGCCCCAGAACCGAGAAATACCCATCCTCATCGCAGACCGCCACGTCCCCTGTAAAATAACAGCCAGGTATCACGTTCCAGATCTCTTCATATCTCTCGGGATCACCATAGATAGTCCTCATCATATAGGGAAGCGGCTGACGAAGCACAAGATTGCCTCCTTTTCCTGCTTCCACAGGATTTCCCTTTTCATCAACCACGTCCGCCACCACACCGGGCATGGGCTTGCCGCAGCGGCCTGGCTTGTTGGGCATGGCCGGCATGGTGCCCAGGATTGGAGAGGCCACTTCTGTCTGCCAGAAATTATCTATGCAGTGACCGTTGTTATCGAGGATGATCTCCTGGGCAAAATGCCAGGCCTCAGGGTTCAAAGGCTCTCCGGCGCATGCTATTATCCTGAGGGTGGAACGGTCAAATTTCTCTATGTGCTCCTTCCCAAACCTCATGAACATCCGCAGGGCGGTGGGAGCGGTAAACATGCATGAAACGCCGTACTTCTGGACCATCTCCCATATAACGCCAGGATGTGGATAATCAGGAGCCCCTTCTCTCATAAGAACAGTGGCACCAGCAACAAGAGGACCATAGACTATATATGAATGGCCAACTATCCAGCCGATATCAGACGTGGACCAGTAAACATCCTTGTCCTTCACGTCAAAGAAGGCCCTGGTCAGGTAGTATGTGCCCACCATGAAACCTCCGTGGACATGGACCACTCCCTTTGGCTTACCAGTGGTGCCGGAGGTATAGAGTATGAACAGGGGGTCTTCCGCATCCATGACTTCAGGGGCACAATGGTGGCTCTGGGCATTAAGAAGTTCCCAGAAATCCGTTTCCCACTCGTTAAGCTCTATCCCGGGCTCCTGCCGCCTGAGCACTATCACGCTCTCTACATAGTCCAGGTCGTGCAGGGCATCGTCCACCACCGCCTTCAGCCTTACCACCTTACCGCGCCTGAACCCCACGTCTGCGCATACCACAGCCTTGGCACGTGAATCCTCTATCCTGGAACGCAGAGCCCCTGACCCCATTCCTGCATATACCACAGAGTGAATTGCCCCGATCCTGGCACAGGCCAGCATGGCAATGGCGCCCTCTATGGTAAGTGGCATGTAGATAATGACCCTGTCACCCTTTTTGATGCCCTTGGACTTCAAGCCGTTGGCAAACTGGTTGACCCTGTCCCTCAACTGGCCATAGGTGGCTGTCAGCTCTTTGCCTTCTTCTGAAAGCCAGATAAAAGCCACCTTGTTTCTGCGCCAGGAGTCTGCATGGCGGTCCAGGGCATTGAGCGTAATATTGGTTTTGCCATCCACAAACCACCTGTGATTGGGCAGATCTATCTCCCTCACCTTGGTCCAAGGCTCAAACCAGTCCAGTTCCTGGGCTATCTGCCCCCAGAATCCTTCCGGGTCCCTGATAGAGTAGGCATAGACCGAATCGTAGTCCTTTATAAACGCCTCATTCTTGACCCTCTGTGGTGGTTCTATCTTGTCTTTTATGCTTGTAAGTGCCTGGATCTGCGATTCAAAATTAGCTTCCACTATATTGGCCTCCTCTATAGTTTTATTCACGGGCAATCAAATGCAGCATGGCAGCAGCACTGCTCAGGCATAAAAACAATATGCACATTGGAGAATAAACAGCGCACTGCATGTTCACTGGCGGTAATTTATACTCAAGCTGTTCAAAGGTAAAGGAGGAAGCCCGGCATTTTCTTTTCTTGACATACCGCAGTGAAAATACATAATATCCTGCCGTGCTCTATTTTATCATAACAGGGCTAAACAGCTGCAGTATGACATGAAAGATTCAGGCCCGGGCAAGAACGCTACCATAATAATTTTCAGGAGAATATAAAAAATGGCAGAAAACAAGTGTAGTAGTTGCAATATATCAGACTGCAAATCAAAGGGTTCAGGCGATAAAGCCTGCCTAGACCACATTAAAAACAAACTGGTAATCCTTTCCGGCAAGGGTGGCGTAGGCAAGAGCACGGTTGCCGCCAACATCGCAATAGCCCTTGCCGAAAAGGGCTACAGTGTCGGTCTCCTTGACGTGGATATTCACGGCCCAAGCATTCCACGCATCATGGGCCTCAAGGGACAAAAGGCAAAGGTCAAGGCACCCTGGCTCATACCAGTGAAATGGGCAGAGAATCTCAAGGTTATTTCCCTGGGCTTCCTCCTACCTGATGACAACGAGGCAGTGATATGGAGGGGGCCGGTAAAGGGCAGCCTCATAAAGCAGTTCATAGAGGAAGTGGCCTGGGGAAACCTGGATTACCTGGTGGTTGATTGCCCTCCAGGCACAGGTGACGAGCCTCTTTCTGTACTCCAGATACTGGGCAAGGACGCCAAGGCTGTCATAGTGACGACTCCTCAGGCAGTATCCATCGACGATGTAAGGAGATCGATCACATTCTGCGAAAAGGTCGGTAACCCTGTGGCAGGCATCATAGAAAACATGAGCGGCTTCATATGCCCTACCTGCGGTGACTCCGTTGACATCTTTGGAAGCGGAAACGGTGAAAACCTGGCCAGGGAAACAGGCATAAAATTCCTGGGCGCCATTCCGATAGACAAGGCCATTGTGCAGTCAGGGGATGCAGGGCAGGCCCTCTCTAACCTGGATGAAAGCCACCCGGTAAAAAAGGCCCTCAACAACATAGTTGAGGGCCTCTGAGCTATTCGGGTTTACTTTGTTTCTTTCGACCCTGGGTATTCAGGGGTTGTACCAGCCTGGTTATCTGCTGCAGGCCTCTTCAAGGAGGCCTGCAAGCTTCTTTCCAGAAAGCAGCATGCCACCGAAAATCGGGCCCATCCTGTAACCGCCGTATACGGCAGCAGTTGACATCCCGCATACAAACAGCCCGGGATATACTTCCGAGGTATTCTCCACCACTGCGTCCTCTGCCGTGCTGGCAAACATGGACCTCTCGCCAACAGGCTTGCCTGTAGGTGTATTCAGCCTGACATCATTCTTGCTGGAAAATGTGCGCACCACATCGTGATCGTGACCAGTGGCATCCACCACTGCCTTTGCCTCCAGTGTAAGCGGGTCTACTGGAAGATGGTTAATCTCTGCAAGGCTGTTGTTTATCACCACTCCGGCCACCCTGCCCTCCCTTACCAGGAGGTCTTCACAGACAGTAATGTTGAAAATGTTCACGCCCATGCTGCTGGCCTTGTATATCAGGCCTGATGCAAATGTTATTGCATCCACGCTCAGATACTTGTCTCCGTACCTGCTGAACGGGATGTCAAAGTCCTCCAGGACCTGCCTGGCTTCCTCCTGGATGATGACGAACTTGTATCCCATTCCTCCTCCCCAGATACCGCCTCCAGGGGACAGCCGTTTTTCCAGCATAGTGATATTATAACCCTTTTCTGCAAGGTAGCCGCCAGCTACCAGCCCTGACGGACCTGCTCCAACTATAACCACGTCGCTCTGCAAGGCCTTGTCCAGGCTTTTGACATGGCTCTCCACAATGCCTTTTGTTATATCTATCTCTCTCATTGCCTACTTATCTCCTTCTGGACTATGCTCACGCCCTTTTTCATTTAACACGAGGAAAACACAGTATTCTCCACACATGGTGCATGCCCCTTCACCCGATCTTTCAGCCCTCACTCTCCTGGCCTTTTCAGGATCAATGGAAAGCTCTATCTGCCTGTCCCAGTCCAGGGCCTTCCTGGCCATGGAAATCCTGCGGTCCCATTCCAGCGCGCCGGGGAATCCCTTGGCAATATCCGCAGCATGTGCCGCTATCCTGGCAGCCATAACTCCGTCAAATACATCCTGCTCTCCGGGCAGCCCTAAATGCTCAGAAGGCGTGACGTAACAGATAAAATCGGCGCCGGACATACCAGCGACACCTGCACCAATGGCTGAGGTGATGTGATCATAGCCAGGCGCAACATCTGTAACTATCGGTCCCAGCAGATAGAGTGGCGCGCCATTGGTATATGTCTTTATCCTCTTCACTGATTCTGCCACGAGATGCAGAGGCACATGGCCAGGGCCTTCTATCATGGCCATTACACCCCTGTCGAATGCACGTCGCTGAAGCTCGCCTAATACCTCCTGCTCACCTACCTCAAGGGCATCCGAGGCATCATGAACCGCACCAGGGCGCATACCGTCTCCAAGGCTCAATACGCAGTCATAGGTCTCAGCCAGGTCCAGAAGCCTGTCATAATATTCGTAAAGAGGATTCTCCTTACCGGATTCCCTGATGTAGGCAGCAGTGATCGCACCACCCCTGGAAACAATGCCCTCTAGGCGAAACTCTGGAGGGTATTTTTCAATAAGCTCCTTTATCACGCCACAGTGCACGGTGACAAAATCCACCCCTTCCTTCATCTGGTCCTCGATAACCTGGAACATCTCACCGGCATCCAGCTTTACAACTGCACCGCGCCTGTGCCTTGCCATGGTTGCTGCCTCATAGATAGGCACGGTACCAATGGGCACATTGGATTCATTAAGCACCATCTTCCTTATATCCGGTATGTTGTCAGACAGGGAAAGATCCATTACAGCATCTGAGCCTGCCCTGATGGCGGCCCTGAGCTTTTTCTGCTCGTTTTCCAGTGATGAAGTAAGCGTACTTGCCCCGATATTGGCATTAACCTTGGTAGAGACATCTCTTCCAACAACCATGGTCCCACGGCCTGTCCTGTAACCAAGCACCACGGCAAATCCCCGAAGGATATTGGAAACCAGGAGATCCAGCCTGATGCCTTCTTTTCTGGCAACCTCTTCCAGCCCGCCGGGAATCCTGCCATTTCTAAGTTCCTGTAATAATGTGTAAGCCATTCATTCCTCCAGATTTAAATACAGCCTGAGCCATATCTGGGCAAAATACCCATTAACTAAAAAAGCCATCCCCAGCTTGCTGGAGACGGCTTTGACCATGCTGCAATATTTCAAATCAAAAGTCGCTTCCCTACGCTGGAATTACCCAGATCAGGTACAGGAGTCGTCAGCGGATCAGCCGACCTCTCAGCCTGGTCCCCCCAGGCTCCCCCAACGAGTTGATCCCGTTAATTAGGACAATTATTACATGGATTCCCATAAGTCAAGAAACATATTGCAAGTCGAACATACACAGTGCGCACAGGGTATATATTACCGGCAAAACACTTGAAAAAGGCACGGCGCGCTATTAGAACCGGATTGTAATCCACTGACAAGGGGAAAACCAGTATGGCAAAAATCCAGTTTTTCGGCGCAGCACAAACGGTAACAGGCTCATGTCACATGCTCACCATAGGAAATCGCAGATTCCTGTTGGATGCCGGTCAGTTCCAAGGACCATGGGAGATAGAAAAACTAAATTACGGCAAATTCGGCTTCATGCCTTCTAACGTACAGGGGCTAATACTAAGCCACGGTCATCTGGATCACTGCGGCAGGATCCCCCTCTTGAAAAAAAGGGGCTTTGACAAGGAAATATACTGCACGCCTCCTACGGCAGACATAGCCATGCTGATACTCATGGATTCCGCCCATATACTCAAGGAAGAGTTTGTCTGGAAACAGAGACGGCTTACCAGGGCCGGCATAAAGGTGAAAGAACCCCTGTATTCCATAGAAGATGTTTATTACTGCCTGAACCTGTTTCGCAGGGGCGTCCCCTACAACAGGAAGATAGCAATAGCTCCGGATGTAAACCTGACATTTCATCTCAATGATGCGGGCCACATCCTGGGTTCAGCCCAGATTGTCCTGGAATACAGAGAAAAACGCGGGGAAACCAGGAAAATCCTGTTCACAGGGGACCTTGGTGACGGCAACAGGCCCACTGTAGACGACCCTGCACCGCCTGAAAAGGACATAGATGCTCTTATCATGGAATCCACCTATGGAGACAGAGACCACAAATCTTATGAGGCCTCGGTGGAAGAGCTGGAAGAAGCCATAACTTCCACCATAAAACGCAGGGGCACGGTCCTGATACCGACATTTGCGCTGGAGAGAACCCAGGAGATGCTTTATCACATCGGAAACATGAAGCGCTCAGGTAAGCTCTCCAAGAGAATCCCTGTCTTCCTCAACAGCCCCCTGGCTATAAACATAACCCGCATCTATGAAAAACACTGCGATTACTGCCACATGTTCAAATCAGGCCGCTTTGACAGAAGGCATTCTCCGTTTGAATTTCCAGGCCTGTTTTTTACGGAAACCGTGGAAGAATCAAAGGCGATACACGGCGTTACAGGGCCTAAAATCGTGCTGGCAGGCAGCGGCATGATGACCGGAGGCAGAATCAAGCACCACCTTAAGCACCTGCTCTGGAAAGACTCAACCACTCTGATAATAGTAGGCTTTCAGGCCCAGGGGACCCTTGGCAGGAGAATCATAGAAGGCGCAGACCAGGTCCGTATCTTTGGAGAGCCTGTGGCAGTAAGGGCCAGGGTTTATACCATCAATGGATTTTCAGCCCACGCTGACAGGACCAACCTGTTAGCCTATGCAAAGAAGGCCCGTCCTAAAAAACTCTTTATAGTACATGGAGAGCCGGATGCACAAAAGATGCTTGCCAAGTCTCTGCAAAAGGCCCTGCCTGCCACAGAGACACATGTTCCAAGACTCGGGCAGCATTATCCGGTCTGATGAACACAGTGCAAGCCGGCAACCTCAACATGCCGGACGACATGCAGGCTCACCGGCTTGCCGACTCGCAACGGCTTAATTATCATGCAGTTATAATTCTGGCATTAAAGACATGAAAGACATAGCAGATAAAATAACAACCAAACGAAAGACCAGGACCATTCACGTTGGTTCCGTGCCTGTAGGCGGCAATCATCCAGTTGTGGTCCAGTCCATGTGCAACACTGACACCAGGGATGTAGATGCAACTGTCAGGCAGATAAAAGAACTCGAGTCTGCAGGCTGTGAGATCATTCGCGTGGCGGTACCGGATGAAAAGGCTGCAGAGGCCATCTCCGAAATCGTAAAGGCTATCTCCATTCCTTTGATTGCGGACATACATTTTGACTGGCGCCTGGCCGTTTCCGCTATGGATTCCGGTGCTGATGGAATCAGGATCAACCCCGGTAATATTGGCGGCAGGGACAGGCTTGAAAAAGTCATTAAAAAGGCCAGGACAAGGAATATACCCATAAGGATAGGAGTTAATTCAGGGTCCCTTGAAAAAGACATACTCAAAAAATATGGCAGCCCGGTTCCAGAAGCACTGGTAGAAAGCGCCTTGAGAAACATAGGGCTTGTCACAGACATGGGTTACGAGGAGATCAAGATTTCTATAAAATCCTCAGATGTCATATCCACGATCCAGGCATACCGGCTGCTGTCCGGGAAAACCAACTTCCCATTACACCTCGGTGTCACCGAGGCAGGAGGGCTGATTGCCGGCACGGTCAAAAGCAGCGTGGCCCTCGGCAGCCTGCTCATGGATGGCATAGGTGACACCATGCGCGTCTCCCTGACCAGGGACCCTGTCGAGGAGATACAGGTAGCCTACGAGATACTGAGGGCCGTCAGGCTCCGGAACAGGGGCCCGGAGATCATCTCCTGCCCCACATGCGGCCGCTGCGAAATAGACCTGTTTTCCATTGCCGAAGAGGTTGAAAGGCGTGCCAGGGCAATTCCCGATCCTGTGAAACTTGCAGTCATGGGCTGCATTGTAAACGGACCTGGAGAAGCAAGAGAGGCTGACCTGGGCCTTGCTGGAGGAAAAGGTGTCGGGATCATATTCAAAGGGGAAAAGATATTAAAAAAGGTCAAAGAGGACGAACTTCTCGAGGCCTTCTGGAAGGAAGTCCAGGCTCTTATTTCAAAAAGCGGCCTTAACGACAGTTCTGACAACTAAAAACGCATGGAGACTGCCTTTAATAACAGAAAAGTCGATATGCTGAAAAATAGCTGATGAAACAGACGGAATAATACCATGAGATATTCTGAATTTTTTCTTCCAACACTTAAAGAATGTCCTGCCGAGGCCGAGATAGCATCGCACAGGCTCATGCTCAGGGCTGGCATGATACGGAAACTTGCATCCGGGCTTTACACCTTCCTTCCTCTGGGCCTGAAATCCCTCAGAAAGGTTGAAAACATAATCAGGGAGGAAATGAACAAGGCGGGAGCAATGGAACTCCTGATGCCTGTAGTACAGCCTGCGGAACTCTGGAAAGAGAGCGGCCGATGGGACCATTACGGCAAAGAGCTCCTGCGTTTCAAAGACCGGCATGACAGGGATTTCTGTCTCGGCCCAACACATGAAGAGGTCATAACCGACCTTGTGAGAAAACACGTGCGGTCTTACAGAGATCTCCCAATGAATCTCTATCAGATTCAGACCAAATTCCGGGACGAGATAAGGCCCAGGTTCGGCGTCATGAGGGCGAGAGAATTCATAATGAAGGATGCATACAGCTTTGCAGCAGATGAAGAAGGCCTGGACAGAACATATCAGGCAATGTACAAGGCATACTGTAACATATTCGAACGCTGCGGCCTTGACTTCCGGCCTGTTGAGGCTGACACAGGAAGCATAGGCGGCCATGCATCGCACGAATTCATGGTGCTGGCAGAAACAGGTGAAGATTTTATTGCCTGCTGTACTTCATGCAGCTTTTCAGCAAATGTGGAGCTGGCAGAGGTAAAGGCATCACCAAATTCCAGAGATGATTCACCTGCCAAAGAAGAAATGCGTTTGGTGGAGACACCGGGCAAAAAGAACATCGATGAAGTCACGCAATTTCTAAAGAAAAAGGCATCGGAACTCGTAAAAACCCTGATCTTCCTGGCTGACGAAAAACCTGTGGCAGTTTTAATGAGAGGTGACCACGATCTCAATGAAGTAAAGCTGAAAAATGTCCTTGGTGTACAACAGATGGACATGGCCGATGCCGAAACTGTCAAAAATATTACAGGTGCTGATGTGGGCTTTGCCGGTCCTGTAGGACTCCCTTCTGACATGACCATTGTTGGAGACCTGGCTATTGCAGATATGAAAAATTTCATCACAGGCGCCAACAGAACAGATGCCCATCTCGTTGGCGTCAACTGGCAGAGGGATGCGGCACTTCCCAAGCTGTTCGATCTCAGGGTCATAACTGAAAAAGATCCATGTCCGAGATGCGGCGGCCGGATAGAGATAAAAAAGGGCATAGAAGTAGGCCACATATTCAAACTGGGAACCAAGTACAGCGAAATCATGGGTGCCACTTTCCTGGATGCTAACGGAAAAGAAAAACCTATAATAATGGGATGTTATGGTATCGGGGTAGGA
The DNA here is from genome assembly GCA_026992735.1 of Deltaproteobacteria bacterium. Taxonomy (GTDB): domain Bacteria; phylum Desulfobacterota; class Dissulfuribacteria; order Dissulfuribacterales; family QOAL01; genus QOAL01. The sequence goes on along the minus strand of JALWYO010000117.1, from coordinate 16,690 downwards.
CGGACAGTGGCGGCTGCCATAGAGCAGAACCACGATGACAAGGGTATAGTATTCCCTGGCCCGCTGGCACCGTTCGATGTCATCATCTCTGTGATAAATGTAAAGGATAATGAGATGATGGCGGCTGCAGATAAGATATACAGGGAGCTTACTGAAAACGGCCTGGATGTCCTCCTTGACGACCGCGAGGAACGCCCTGGTGTCAAATTTAAAGACGCAGAGCTTATAGGTATCCCTGTAAGAATTACCGTAGGCAAAAAGCTAAAGGAAAAAGGCATGGTGGAATTTACCATTCGTTCAACCGGTGAAACAAAAGATATACCGTTAGACCAGGTACTCATAACAATAAATGGCATTGCATGATATATTACCTGCTCTATAAGACATATAAGGCACATGTTGAATCTAAAAGTTTAAAAAAACATCAACTATCTGATTGCATTCTGTAATATATGATCAGAATCAACGACATCCTGGACCAGATCCACTCATACATGCCTGATGCAGACACCACGATGGTGGAAAAGGCCTATGTGTATTCAGCCAAGGTCCATGCAGGCCAGAAACGCCTTTCAGGCGAACCCTACCTATCCCATCCTCTGGCAGTAGCCTTCATCCTGGCCCAGCAGCGTCTTGACCTGGCCAGTATAACCGCCGGGCTCCTCCACGATTCCGTGGAAGACACTCTTGCCACCATGGAAGAGCTGGAAGATATGTTCGGCAAGGACGTGGCCCGGATAGTAGACGGCGTCACGAAGATCAGCCAGATAGAATTCCAGAGCAAGATACAGAAACAGGCGGAAAACATAAGGAAGATGATCCTTGCCATGTCCAAGGACATCCGGGTTCTGCTGGTCAAGCTCGCTGACCGCCTGCACAACATGCGGACTCTCCAGTACCAGAAAGAGTACAAGAGAATCAAGATTGCCAGGGAGACACTGGACATCTATGCTCCCCTGGCCAGCCGCCTTGGAATAGACTGGATGAAAAGGGAACTCGAGGATCTGGCCTTCTCCTTTCTCTATCCAGAGGAATACAATGAACTGAAGCAGGAGGTGGAAACCAGGCTTGGCGAACGCAAGGCATACGTGGAAGAGGTGAAGGAGATCATCTCCAAAAAGATGGCGGAATTCAGCCTGTCCTGCAGGGTCCTCGGACGGCCCAAGCACATCTATAGCATATTCAGGAAGATGCGCCGTCAGAATGTAACCATTGACGAAATATACGATCTGATTGCATTCCGCATCATCCTCAAGAGCGTAACCGAATGCTATGAAGCCCTTGGAATAATACACTCCCTCTGGAAGCCTGTGCCAGGCAGATTCAAGGACTACATCAGCCTCCCAAAGGCCAATATGTACCAGTCCCTTCATACCACAGTAATAGGGCCATACGGTGAAAGGATGGAAATCCAGATCCGCACGGAAGAGATGGACAAGACAGCCAGCGAGGGTATTGCTGCCCACTGGCTGTATAAGGAGGGACGGATTATCTCGAAGGACCAGGCCAGGCAGTTCGACTGGCTCAAACGGCTCATGGAATGGCAGAAAGAGCTGGAGGATCCAAGAGAATTCCTGGAATCCGTGCGGATGGACCTGTTCCCGGACGAGGTCTATGCCCTTACCCCCAACGGGGAGATCAAGGAATTTCCTGTGGGTGCCACTCCTATAGATTTCGCCTATGCCATACATACAGAAGTAGGGCATCACTGTGCAGGGGCAAAGGTAAACGGAAAAATGGTGCCTCTTAAATACCAGCTCCAGAACGGCGATGTGGTACAGATTATCACGTCCAAACACCATGTTCCCAGCAGGGACTGGCTGAAAATAGCAAAGACCAGCAAGGCAAGGGCAAGGATCCGCCAGTGGATCAAGACCGAGGAGAGGGGAAAGAGCCTGGCGCTTGGGAAAGATCTGTGCTCCAGGGAATTTAAGAAGCACAGGATTAATTTTAATGATTTCATAAAAACAGACGCTGAAAAGGTGGCATCCGGCCTGTCATTCAAGACAGTAGATGATATGCTAATCGCGGTAGGCTATGGAAAGATCTCCCCGCTGCAGGTCGTAAAAAGATACCTGAAGATCAAACACGAAGAAGGAGTCGATCTAAAGGATACAGATATAGTAGATATCCAGTCCAGGCCAAAGACCAGAAAGACCTCAAAAGAAGGCATCCTGATACACGGCCATGACGACATCATGATACACCTTGCCAAATGCTGCATGCCTGTTCCAGGTGACGAGGTGGTAGGCTACATTACACGCGGGCGAGGTGTCACCATTCACAGGGAAAACTGCCCGAACATAGCCGCACTGGAACCGGACAGAAAGGTAGAGGTTGCCTGGACTACAGACAAGGATGTCAATTATCCGGTAAAGCTGAATGTCATCACTGCAGATCAAAAAGGCATGCTGGCTGCAGTAAGCAATGCCATCAGCGCTGCCGAGGCAAATATATTGGAGGCAAACGTAGTTACAACCCCTGACCAGAGCGCACATTTTACATTCGTGGCCGAGGTCAGGGACAGCGCCCATCTAAAGAAGGTATTTTCCGGGATTAAACAGGTTGGAGGAGTAATGCGGGTATCAAGACAGACTTCCAGATAGATATATGCATAGCCATTGCTGTCCAACTACCTCCCGAACATCTGCCCTGCAAACAGGCTATGCATTCAAAACCCCTGCCTTGCATCGCTAATATATCCAGCCCGCCTGCAACAGTAATCCAACGCAGCTGGTTATAGGAAATTGCGTTTTATACTATCACAATTTAATTTCTATTCTGCTTCTGCTGCTTTATTCCTGAGCATTGGTTTCTGCACCCTGCCCGAACGGAGACACCTGGTGCATACACGCATGCGCCTGGTCCTACCATTGATGCTGACCCTGACAGTCTGAAGATTGGGCAACCAACGCCTCCTGGTATGATTATTGGCATGGCTGACATTGCAGCCGGTTACAGGACCTTTTTTACATATATCACAAACCTTGGACATGATCTTATTGCTCCTCACTTGAGATTCAAGATACAAAAAAATAGCTCTCGATTTATAATCGCTTGACTTTCAACTTGCAATATTAAAATGAATATATCATATATATATCATCAGGAGAGGAAGGAGGATAAATTCCCTTGAACATAAAAGTAAGGGAAAATAGACGGCACCTTAGAGCGCCCCTGATTCTAAAAGTTGACTACAGGAACGTTGATCAGTTTTATACCACTTATGCAGAAAATATGAGCATAGGAGGCATGTTTCTCTGTACTCCGAGTCCCCTTGCCCAGGGAACAGTGGTATTCCTGGAATTTCTGCTTCCGGATTCCACGTCAAAAATCAGGACCAAGGCAGAAGTGGTATGGACCAGGAAAAGGCCTGTATCCCACAAGAAAAAGAGGGGAATGGGCGTAAGATTCATGGACATAGCCCAGAAAGACCGGCAGAAGATACATGACTTGGTTACTCGCCTGAGAGGATAGTACACCTACGGACCCAAAAAATTCAATCAGACCTGCAGACCAGCCCTGCAAAAGACAGACTTGCCAGGCAAGCCGGGGAAATAACGCATCCGCAGAACCTGTCATAATTGTGGATAGACGCAACCGGATAACCGGCTGCGTTCCAAGAGCTGTTATGCGCCAAAACAGGCTCATTCACAGAGCCACGTATATCATTGTCTTCCGGCCCCAAAAACAAAAGATACTGGTTCAAAAAAGGCGCGATACCAAGGACATTTATCCCGGCATGCTGGAGATAGCAGCAGGCGGAGTAGTATGCCAGGGAGAGACACGGGCAGAATCCGCCATGCGTGAACTCCAGGAAGAAACAGGCATCAAGGAAGTTCCCCTGCAATTTCATTTTGATTTCTACTTCGAAGACGAGACTAACAGGGTCTGGGGAAGGCTATTTTCCTGCACCTGGTGTAATGGCCTTGATTTCCAGGAAGAAGAAGTGGAATGGGGACGTTTCTTCCGTATTCAGGAGTTGGAAGACAGCATATACAGCGGCAACTTTACACCTGACAGCGAATATCTTTTCAGCCTGTGCAAAAAAAGAAAAATACTATAATATAAAAGAGTTAACCCAAATAAATCCGTGAAATTCTCCTGTATCTGCTTATAGGCGGGCGCAGATAATAATTAGGAGGCAGATAAACGCAGACTTCATACACAGATAAAAGACAAAAAATCTGTGTTTTTCTCTGTTCATCTGTGTCCAAAAACTTGTAATATATATGGGGTTATTGATCTGCTTATAGGCGGGCGCAGATACAAGACGGAGGACGCTGCCTTAAGTTTTACAGGGTTCGGCATTATTGTCTGTCTTTTTTACTTGACAAATCATCCCAGAAGGAGATAAAAATTATCTTAAATGTTGGGTATGCTCTTTCCAAGATCACAGTTTGCTGATTAAAGGTCATCATAGTAACGAAAAGAAGGCTTCTCAATGAAACGTAATATCTTCAGGCGGATAACAAATTTTTACGTCGAGGGGCTGAAGTCCATGACCCTTGGCAGGACGCTCTGGAAGATTATCGCCATAAAGCTTTTCATCATCTTTTTCGTCTTCAAGATCTTTTTCTTCCCGGACATGTTTGAAAAACACTTCAGAACCGATTCCGAGAAAGCGGAGCATGTCATGGAGGTATTGGCGCGTGTGCCTGGTACCATTCCGGCACCGCATATCAGGAAATCAACCGACAGGAGGTAGATAATGCTTGAGCATGTCAATCTAAGCCTGGTCAACTGGGCAAGGGCTCAGTTTGCACTTACTGCCATGTACCACTGGCTGTTTGTGCCATTGACCCTGGGCCTGACCTTTTTGTGCGCCTTTTTTGAAACCATCTACGTCAAGACAGGGAAAGAGGAATGGAAGGCGCTTACCAGGTTCTGGATGAAGTTGTTCGGGATAAATTTCGCCATCGGTGTTGCCACAGGCATCATCCTCGAATTTGAATTCGGCACTAACTGGGCCAACTATTCATGGATGGTGGGCGACATATTTGGTGCGCCCCTTGCCATTGAAGGCATAGTGGCGTTCTTTTTAGAAGCCACCTTTTTTGCCGTCATGTTTTTCGGCTGGAACAGGGTGTCCAAAGACTTTCATCTATTTTCAACCTGGATGGTGGCAATCGGTTCAAACCTTTCGGCCCTGTGGATACTGGTGGCAAACGGCTGGATGCAGTACCCGACAGGGATGGTATTCAACCCGGACACCGCCCGCTTTGAAATGCACAACTTTTTTGACGTTATCCTTTCTCCCTATGCCATCAGCAAGTTTACCCACGCCACCACGTCCGGCTTTGCCCTTTCCTCCCTGTTCGTCATAGCAGTTTCATCCTGGTATCTTGCCAGGAGGCGCCATGTCCTGATGGCCAGAAGAAGCATTGCCGTTGCCTCTGTGTTCGGCCTTCTGGCCTCGCTCCTGCTGGGGCTTACCGGGGACGAGGCTGCCTTCATGGATGGAAAACATCAGCCCATGAAGCTTGCGGCCATGGAAGGACTCTGGGACGGGGCCAACAACGCACCTGTCGTGGCCCTTGGGATCGTAAACGGCATGAAAAAACCGGGTGATTTCCATGAGCCGTTCGTGTACTCGCTCAAGATACCGGGCCTGCTTTCCATCCTTGCAAACAGGCAGCCTGGCAGCTTCGTGCCCGGAATAAACGACCTCGTGTTTGGAAACCAAGAAAGGGGGATAACCGGGGCAGAACAGAAGATAGAAATGGGCAGGCGCGCTGCCAAATCACTTGCCGCCTACAAGAATGCCAAAAAGGCGGGGGATATCCAGAAGGCGTCTGCCGCCCTGGACGAATTCAACAAGTACAGGAACTATTTCGGATACGGCTTTCTGAAGGCCCCGGAAGATGCAGTTCCTCCGGTCTCCATCACCTTTTATTCCTTTCACATGATGGTAGCAGTGGGCACAGGCATGATCCTCATATTTCTTCTCTATCTTTTTACTACTGCAAGGGGCACTGTTGAACAGGCGACTTGGCTTTATCCCTTTGGTGTCCTGTTCTTTTTCCTGGCATACATGGCAGGTGAGGCAGGATGGGTCGTGGCCGAGGTCGGCAGGCAGCCCTGGGCCATACAGGGCCTGCTTCCGGTGTCCATAGCCCGCACGGACATAGCACCTGATAACGTTAAGCTCACCTTTTTCATGTTTCTTGCCACGTTTACCCTGCTTCTCATTGCAGAGGTAAAAATCATGCTCAAGCAGATCCAGATCGGCCCCGAGGAGGTGAAATAAGATGATAGGAAGCCTTGATCAGACTGTTTTACAGGAACTCTGGTGGATTCTTGCCTCGACAGTAGGCTCGCTCTTTCTGTTTCTGACCTTTGTCCAGGGTGGGCAGACCCTGTTATGGCAGCTTGGCAGGAATGAGACTGAAAAATCCCTCATTATCAACTCCATAGGGCGCAAGTGGGAACTTACATTCACTACCCTGGTGCTCTTCGGCGGCGCTCTTTTTGCAGCATTTCCCAAGTTTTACGCAACAAGCTTCGGCGGTGCCTACTGGGTCTGGATGGCAATACTCTTCACCTTTATCGTGCAGGCAGTCAGCTTCGAATACAGGAAAAAACCAGGAAACATCTTGGGCAGCCTGGGTTACGAGGTATTCCTGTTCATTAACGGCTCGATAGGTATCCTTCTCATAGGAACTGCAGTAGGAACATTTTTCACAGGGTCCAACTTTGTCCTCAACGAATACAACCTGGTCAGCTGGACAACTCCATTCAGGGGTCTGGAAGCAGCGCAGAATATCTTCAACATAAGCCTTGGCCTGTTTCTCGTATTCAATTCCAGGGTGCTTGGTGCCCTCTACCTCCTGAACAACATAGATTTTTCAGACATGGAGGCATTCAGACAGCGGACACGGGATGCGGTTTTCAGCAATTTCTTGGCCGCACTGCCATTCCTGCTGGTTGTGGTTGTGGGACTGCTGACCATGAAGGGGTTCAATTTCGATCCTGCAACCGGCCAGGTCGATATGGTGGCATTCAAGTACCTGAAGAACCTGCTTGCAATGCCCCCGGTCCTGGTGCTCCTGCTGGCTGGCCTTGCTCTGGTGATATTTGGAGTGATCTCTGCGAAGTTCAAGGAACAGGACAAGGGGATCTGGTTTGCCGGCCTTGGAACAGTCCTGGTGGGCCTGTCTGTCTTTTTCACTGCGGGGTTTAACCATACACCGTTCTACCCTTCAAGGGCAGATCTCCAGTCGAGCCTTACCATCTACAATGCTTCAAGCTCCCATTACACGCTAACTATCATGACATACGTGGCTTTTCTCATCCCGCTCGTCCTGGCCTATGTCGCCTATGTTTGGTCCCTCATGGACAAAAAGCGGCTCGAGGCCGCGGAAGTGACCGGGATCGAGGCAGATGAGAACTATTGACCGGGTTTTGTGGAAATAAATGAAAAAGGAGGTTGAACCATGCAGGCATTGCTCATAGTTGGCTGGATAATAACAATCGTTCTTTCGCTTCAGGGGTCCATGATACTTCTTAAAAAGAGCGGCCTGATGTAGAAGCTGGCTTCTCAGATAATCACAAGAGGGATAGTGCCCCTGGAGAGAGACAGATGTTTTTTATCTTTGCGCACCAGCCATCATGTCTTTTCGGCACTATGATGGCGGAAACTGGCAGGGTTCAACCCGTGCCTTTTCAAAAGCCGCTGCAGGCTCTGCCTTTCCAGGCCACAGCGCCTGGCAGCAGCAGTGACATTGCCGTCAGAAGCCTGTAATGCCTTGCTCAGATATGCAACGGAAAATCTGTTCACTATCTCCTCCTTGGCTTTCTTATAAGGCAGATGTGATACGCAAGGCATTGTAATAACATTGCTTGAGCCGTTTTTTTCAGAATCGCTTGGTATGTCTGTAGGCCAGATGACATCGCTGCTAGCAAGTAAAACCGCCCTTTTTACTGCATTCTGAAGCTGCCTGACATTGCCCTTCCACTCTCTCTGCATGAGACATCTTATGCTTTCAGGCGCAAATTGCAGGCCCTCTTTCCCGTATTCCTCGGAATACTGCCTGAGAAAATGCTGTGCCAGGACAGGAATGTCTTCAGACATCTCCTTGAGAGACGGCATGGTAACAGTGACAACATTGAGCCTGTAATATAGGTCTTCCCTGAATGTACCCTTGGCAATCTTTTCCTCCAGGTCCTGGTTGGTTGAGGCTATGACCCTTACATCAACCTTCATATAGGAAGTAGCGCCAAGGGGCCGTATCTCCTTTTCCTGCAGCACTCTCAGCAACTTGGTCTGAATGGAGAGCGGGATGTCCGCTATTTCATCCAGAAGTATTGTGGAACCATTGGCGGCGAGAAACAGGCCTGTCTTATCTGTTGAAGCCCCGGTAAACGCACCTTTTTTGTAACCAAAAAGTTCGCTCTCCAGTATCTGTTCCGGCAGGGCGGGACAATTAACGGTAATCATTTTTCTCTTGGCCCTGTTGCTCATTTGATGAATGGCTCTGGCAGCCAATTCCTTTCCGGTCCCGCTCTCACCGCGGATCAGGACAGTGACATCCGTATCAGCCACACGGTTCATGAGCTCCAAGACCTTCATCATGGGAGAAGACTTTCCCACCAAGCCATAATGCTCCTGCCTGGACGCAATCTGCTGCTGCAGCCTTCTATTCTCCCTGAGAAGCCATGTACGCTCCATGCCTTTCTTCACTGCATGAATAACCATGTCATTGTCAAAAGGCTTCTGAAAAAAATCCAGGGCACCGTCTTTCAGGGCTTCCACTGCGGATTCCACAGTAGCATATCCGGTCATAATAATAACGGAAATGGAGGAATCAAAGGCCAGGACCTCCCGCAAAAGGCTCAGGCCATCCAGATCAGGCATCTTTATATCTGTAAGCACCACGTCGGGATCGGTCTTCTTTACCTTGTCTATTGCCTCATAACCTGATCTTGCCAAGTCTATCTTGCACGAACACTTGCCTTTGATGACCTGCTTGAGGACCTTTAACATATCCTCCCTGTCATCCACTATGAGGAGCCTCTGATCAGACGAATTTCTTTTCATAGGTAATTTGGTGTATTCCTTTTGTTACTATCCTGCAGGCTAAAAGCTGTGCCAGAAATGGCTTCTGGGCAGTCAACGGTCAGACGAAACAGCCTGGTATACATTTCATGCATTGCACAAAGTAAATATTCCGATACCAACAAAGCCGACACCAGCAATATAATGAAGATATCTCTCGTTGATATAGTCAGAAAGAAGAGAGCCTGCCAACACTCCTATCGCAGAAGCTACAACAAGTGCCGCAGAAGCAGCAAAAAATACAATATATTTGCTTAGTTCCTTATCTGCAGCAAACAGCATTGTTGCAAGTTGGGTTTTATCACCAAGCTCAGCCACAAATACTGCAATAAATATGGTTAAAAATCTTGTTAAGTTCATAATACCTTTGTGGGTGACACCTAACTAACTTAACTAAAACTGGAAATCTCTCATAATGCCAACTCGATGCACCTTCTTAAGCAGGCAACCCCGGTTCATTATCATCTGATTCTGCTTTGAAAAGAAAGACGCCTCACCCATCGATGCAGTTATTCAGATAGTATAATTTTTCTCAAGACAGGACGCAAGACATCCAGCAGGTCAGAAACAGATAAAAATCTCACCTGGCAATATATGGTGATCAGCTCTCCACCCAGTAATTCGGTGATTCCTTGGTAATAATTACATCGTGAACATGACTTTCCCTCAAGCCGGCAGGCGTTATGCGTACAAACCTGGCATTCTCCCTGAGTTCCTCTACAGACCGGCACCCTAAATAGCCCATGCCTGACCGCAGGCCACCTATAAGCTGGTAAATGGTGGCTGAAAGCGGACCACGGTATGGCACTCTGCCTTCTATGCCCTCAGGCACCAGCTTGGACACAGCCTTCACCTCATCCTGGAAATACCTGTCCTTGCTGCCCTTCTTCATGGCTCCCAGAGAACCCATGCCGCGGTAGACCTTGTACTGGCGCCCCTTGTATAACTCCAGCTCGCCAGGGCTTTCATCAGTGCCTGCCAGAAGGCTTCCTATCATTATGCAATGCGCACCTGCTCCAATGGCCTTAGTCAAATCTCCGGAAAACTTGATGCCCCCATCGGCAATAACAGGCCTTCCGTACTTGTTGGCAACAACGGCACAGTTATGAATGGCAGTAAGCTGGGGCATGCCAACGCCTGCCACTATCCTGGTGGTACAGATAGAGCCCGGCCCAACGCCCACCTTAATGGCATCCGCACCTGCTTCCAGCAAGGCCTCTGCACCTTCTGATGTGGCAATATTACCTGCAATTACCTGCAAATCAGGGAATGAGGCCTTTATCTCCCTGACCGCATTGATGACGTTCTCCGAGTGCCCGTGGGCGGAATCCACAACGATCACATCCACGCCAGCATCCTTCAATGCCTCGGCATGTTCCAGTTTCTGGTCCCCTACACCTACTGCCGCTCCGACCCTCAACCTTCCGAGGCTGTCCTTGCATGCATTGGGATATTTCCTTATTTTTTCTATATCTTTAATGGTTATAAGGCCGGACAGATTGCCTTCTTCATCTACTACAAGCAACTTTTCTATCCTGTGTTTATGCAAAAGCTCCTTGGATTTTTCCAGAGTAATACCTACAGGAGCGGTTATCAGCCTGCCAGCTGTCATGACATTCCTGACCTCCTGATCAAGATTGGTCTCAAATCTCAAGTCCCTGTTGGTCACGATGCCCACAAGCTTCTTGCCTTCCACCACAGGCACTCCGGAGATACGGAATTCCTTCATTATCTGCTGCACCTGCCAAAGCTTTTGATCCGGAGTCACTGTAACAGGATCTACTATCATACCGCTCTCAGACTTCTTGACCTTCTCTATCTCCCGTACCTGAGACCTTATGGACATGTTTTTATGTATTATGCCGATTCCGCCTTCGCGAGCCAGGCTGATGGCAGTATCCGCCTCTGTGACAGTATCCATTGCAGCACTGATGATGGGGATGTTCAACCTGATACTTGCTGTCAAAGGTGCAGAGATATCTACCTCGGCAGGCAGGACTGCAGACCTGGCAGGCACCAGAAGAAGATCTTCAAAAGTATAGGCTTCGGGCACAGGATGATTCAACATGAATATTACACTCCTTTTCCATAAAAGTGACAAGAAGGCCTACAAGAAGCCCACTGTCGCTTACAAATAAACCATTTAGTTGTAAATGATTAATTATTTCTAACAAAATTGCAATGCCGGCAGGAAAAATATCCGCCCTTCCAGGCTCCAGCCCACTGACATGCCGGCGCTGCTCCAGGTCCATCTGGAGCATGCCATCAAGCATGTTTCTAAGCATCGGGAGAGATATAAAGAAACCTCTTATTTTCCGCGGATCATAGGTTTCCAGTCCGAGTGCTATAGCAGCAGCAGTTGTTGCAGTTCCTCCTGTAGCAACCGCAGCCTGTATCTGCCCACGCCATGGATTAAGAACAGAGAGCTTGGCCTGCAAAAACTGCCTTGCAGTACCGCACAGGCTTGCAGCATCCTGCCCCTTATCACTGGATAACATCTCTTGAAGCAGGACCGCTCCTATCTCCATGCTCAAGGAGCAGACTACCCTAGAACCGTCGTATAGCACCACTTCAGAGCTTCCGCCACCTACATCCACCATTGCCCAGACAGGCTGCATCCCAGGAACGGATAGAGCAGCGCCACGCACGGACAGACCTGCCTCCTCCTGCCAATCTATGACCTCGATATGAAGCCCAAGCCTGGCAGCCTGCTCTAAAAACAAAGCGGCATTGGACGCCCTGCGCATAGCAGCCGTTGCCACAGCCCTGACCTTATTTACTCTATGCCTGTCCAAAATCGCCATGAATCTGGCGATGGTATCCAGCCCCCTTTGCACGGCCTCAGCAGAAAGTATGCCATCTTGCCCCAGCCCGCTGCCGAGCCTCACGTTTTCCCTGCAAGAGAAGAGTATCCTGGCATCCCTGGCAAAACACTCAACACCAACCATGCGAAATGTCTGAGAACCGATATCCATGACCGCAACTCTGCAAGGCCTTTCAGGCATATTAATTACCTTCCATTTTTCCAGAGATGCCCCATCCTGACAGTAAACCAGAAACGGCTGCAGCCTCCGGCAAGACACAAATGAGATGAAGCCAATCTATAACTTGAAGTTAAGGAACTGTCATGAAATAAATGTGACAATATGCCGGATTTTCGTTCATTTCCAAGGCACAAAAACAGATGCATAATATTGTCATGTAACTGTTTTCGCAACATAGGAAATAGACAAAAAGACAAATAAGATGATTATAGTTGCAATATTGCGCTCCCCAAGGTAAACAATAGCTGTGATTTCGGCAAAACAGGCCCGGCCTGCGACAACTGTTTGATTGACACATGGATTGCAGGGCATTAAATTAGCTTGATAGTTATAGAACATGCTGTGGTCAGGGCCGGGATGATGGGCCATTCCCGGAATATATTCTGCCATTCATTCTGCAATGGGCTGAGGCAGCATTTTTTTATCATGGTCCACTTTCAGGGAGACGAGATTAAATGTTTGGGCTGGGATTGCCGGAACTGCTGATAATATTGTTCATCATACTTATCATCTTTGGCGCAGGGAAACTGCCCCAGATAGGTGAAGGCCTTGGTAAAGGCATCAGCAATTTCAAAAAATCTTTAAAGCAGGATGACGATGATAATGACAGCTCAGACACAAATACATCCCGGGACGAAAAATAGAAAAAATTAATATTTTTCAGTCCATCCTTCTCTTACCGACCCCAGACATCTTATCTGATCCGAGAAATATCCCATGAAATCAAAAAAGGCAAATTCTCAATCCAATATTATTCTGAATTTTTTCTCATCGGTTAAACTGGCCATTACGCTCTTCATTCTTCTGGCCATTACCTCTATCATTGGAACAGTCCTCCCACAGGGTGAGACCCTCCAGTTTTATCTGGAAAATTTTGGCCCCACCTGGTTCAAGATCATAAAATCCCTGCAGCTATATGACACCTACCATTCATGGTGGTATCTCTCGCTCCTGGGCCTGTTCAGCATCAATCTGATAGTATGCACCATAAGACGTCTGCCCTACACTATAAGGCTCTACAACAAGGACTCTCTTCAGCTTTCCAAGGATGATTTGCTCAGGCGTCCGCTAAAGAAACAATGGAAAGTTAAAAATGATGACAACACAGCAGTCCCCAAGATTATTAGTATATTTTCCAGTATTAGAGGGAAGCTCCGGACAAAGCATGATGTGGATGGCGGAGAACTCCGGCTGATCGAAAAAGGACGCTGGAATTACTGGGGCGTTTACATGATCCACGTGAGTATTCTGGTAATCTTTGCCGGGGCAGTATTTGGTTCCTTCACCGGGTTCAAGGGAAGGATCATGCTGCTGGAGGGCGAGACTACTAACCAGGCAATGAAAATGGCACCAAACGGCAATATCAAGAAGATACCATTGCCCTTCTCCATTAAGTGCAACAAATTCCGCGTGGAGTTTTATCCAAATGGCGCGCCAAAGTTATTCCAGTCTGATCTGACCATTATTAAAAATGGCAAAGAAGTGAAGAAAAAATCCATAGTGGTCAATGATCCGCTAACTTATGAAGGAATCACGTTCTATCAGTCTTCCTACCAGTCCCTACCCAGCGTGAAGGTGAAAATCATATCGCCTGATGGCAAGCAAAGACTCTTGCAGATTTCTGCCTTTGACAAGGCCATATGGCCGGAGACCGGCATGGTAATAGGGTTGATAAAGTACATTCCCAATGTACATGGAAGCCCTGCCGCAAGGATATACATCGGTGATCCTTCCGGAAACGGTGATGCCCTTTGGCTGCTAAAAAACCACTGGAAAGAATACCGGATAGGAGACAAGGTTTTCAGGCTTGACATGGTTGAGGGAGGCGAAAAATACATGACAGGCCTGCAGGTCAAAAAGGATCCCGGGGTCTGGATAGTGTGGCTTGGATGCACCCTCCTGATACTGGGATTCGGCGTAGTATTCTGGGTTGGCCATGAGAGATACTGGCTTTGGATTGGCAGGAATAACAACGGGCTCCAAGTGATATTGGCAGGCCAGACCAACAAAAATCGTGTATCATTTGAAAAGCATTTCAGGAAGATCGAACAGGAAATACAAGACAGTCTGGGAGAGACATAAATGCATATAACAAGCTCTTACCTGTTAAGCATAACCACGTTCTTTTACCTTGGCGCAGCTGCTATCTACCTTATCTACTGGATTTTCAGACTGGACAAGGTGGGCATTCTGGCCACTGTTACCACTATCGCAGGCTTCTGCATAGAGACTGCCGGCATCCTCCTGCGCTGGAAGGAATCCTACGAACTCGGATACGGGCATGCACCACTGTCCAACCTGTACGAGTCTCTTATATTCTTTTCATGGGTAACGATTCTCGTTTACCTTGTACTTGAATTTAAGACCAAGAACAAGGTCATAGGGGCATTTGCCACTCCGTTTGCCTGCCTTGCAATGGCATATGCTTCTTTCAGTCCGAACGTGCAGGACAGTATCCAGCCGCTTATTCCTGCCCTGCAGAGCAACTGGCTCCTGGCCCATGTTATTACATGCTTTCTGGGCTATGCATCATTTGCAGTGGCCTGCGGTTTTGGCATCATGTACCTTATCAGAGGCAATTCCAAGGGAGACGGTCTGCTCGGCGCATTACCCTCAAGAAAAGTGCTGGATGAGCTGATGCACCAGACCATCATTTTTGGATTTCTATGGCTCACGGTAGGTATAATTACCGGGGCTGTCTGGGCCAACCAGGCCTGGGGAACATACTGGAGCTGGGACCCCAAGGAAACATGGTCCCTGATAACCTGGTTTATTTATGCAACAGCGCTTCATGCACGTTTTGTGCGGGGCTGGGCCGGCAAAAAAATCGCCTATCTCTCCATCATAGGTTTTATCTCTGTTGTTTTTACATATTTCGGTGTAAACTTTCTTCTGTCAGGATTGCACAGCTATGGATCAAGCTAAACCTTAGCACAAGGAACTATTGCAAGTTTATCTTATAATGTAACTCGTTATAGAGGATATCTGTCTGGATACTGGAGTCAAATTTCAATCCATCCTCTATGACAATGCCTGATATATAAAAACTCGACAATGCGGCAATAAATACTGCGCCGGGGAGGTTATCATGTTTGGACTGGGCACCCAGGAACTTCTTATCATTCTTATAATAGCGCTTTTCCTGTTCGGCGGTAAAAAACTGCCAGAAGTCGGAGCAGGCCTTGGCAAGGGCCTAAGAGCCTTCAAAAAAGGACTCAATGACATAAACGAAGACGTCAAACAGGAAGACAAGGAACCAGACAAGCTGGAAAAAAACGAGACTAAGATCAGCACCACTGTCTAAGCCTGTAAAGAGTTCATTATCTGCACGATATGGCTAGCAGCCATGCCCTGATATTGGCAGCTGGACGGGGAACAAGGCTGCTGCCTGTCACCAATTTCATTCCAAAGCCGCTATTCTCAGTAGCCGGAACACCTGCGATAGAAAAAGTCATTAAGATTCTCTCTATTCCGGCTGTGACCAAGATTGCCCTGAATATCCACCATTTGAAGGGGAAAATGATGCAATGGCTATCTGCATCTTATCCACGGTCCGGAATAATCCGTCCTCTGCAGGAAGATATTCTTCTCGGCACCGGAGGCGCTGTCAAAAACGCCTTTGATTACCTTGGATACGACCTTCCCATCCTGGTATACAATGCGGATATCGTGTGCAATCTTGATCCAGCCATACTGCTGAAAGAATACTTCCATCTCGGCTGTCCTCCAGCCTTGCTATGCCTCCATGACAGGCCGGAATTCAACAAGATACATACAGATGGAAACAACGTGGTTTCATTCCATCACAGGAGTCCAGAAACAGAAACACTGGCATATACCGGCATCTCTGTAATATCACCTGAACTCTTCAGGGAGATACCGCTAAAACCCTGTTCTATGGTAACGGTATGGGAGAAGGCAATTACCCAGGGGCAGGATATAAAGTATATCCGGGCTGACAAAAGCTGTACCCGTGCATCAGAATGGGTATGGGAGGACATAGGCACTCCCTGTGGTTATCTTCAGGGAAACTGGCAGACCATGGGCCGAAAACATACAATAATATCTCCCAAGACATCTCTGGGAAGAGACATTAAGATAAAAGGCAGGGTTATCATTGGCCGGGAAGCGCTGATCGGAGACAACTCTTGCATAGAAGATTCTATCATCTGGCCTTATGCACGGGTAAGGGCCAACGAAACCATTAAAAATTCTGTTGTTACCCCACATGGAAGACTGACCTGCCCTTCGGGATAGCCCGCCAAAACCAGTTCATCATTCACTCTATAAACTTATCTGAGGATATGCAGATTTTATATGTTAAAGGAATTTAATACACAATTTAGTAACTTTTTATTGTCTATGTCAGATGCGATAGACATAGCAAGTCCTCAAATAGCGTCACACCAGATGAGGACGGCCTTTATAGCTTGGAAAATTGCCGTGGCCGCAGGGCTTCCAGAAAATGCAGTTGAGAAGATCTTCTTAGCTGTACTGAACTAGACTTAATCTGACACTTGGTTACATTGGGGCAAATTTGTCTGTCTGGTGCAATCTAGCATTTTCTCTTTTGCCAATGACAATGAAT
>JALWYO010000116.1 GCA_026992735.1 Deltaproteobacteria bacterium | reverse complement strand
ATCGCTTCTCTATCAAAGAGGCTGAACCAAGGACAAGTGAGACAGAATGTATAGCTTAAATTCTGTTAAATTTTGTCTTGACAATGGGGTCCACCTCAAGGTTTGCGCTTCACGTGCCCCAAAAGTCGAGTGATCAACCCTTATATTCGCACCATTAAGCCGACTTTGGAATTCCTCTGAAGCCTTGCCCAAATCATGCAAAATACCGGCACAGCGTCCCCATTCTTCAGCACCAAAGGGCATGGCAAACTCCGCCGCCATCTCGGCCACGTTTCTTAAATGTTCTTCAAGCAACTGCCAGTCTGATTTATCCTTAGTCTTTGTGGAGTGTGCGTAATATTTTTTGATCACAGTTTTTCCGTGTTATGTCCAGATGTTAATTGAAAAAACCCGATTTCAAGGTGCCTGATGATATCAACGAGCCACTACCTGACGATCTCATAGCATATTCCACAGGGACTGAACTGGTTAGTTGCCGGATTTGTCATAGATTCTCTCAAGCGAAGCCAGATAACGGGGCACAGCTTCATCCATGGTGAACTCAGCGGCCCGGGCCTTGATGGCATCCCGATCCCACTTCTTGTCAAGGGCCTGGACAATGGCCCTGCACATGGCATCAGCATCCCCGGCAGGCACCAGCAGACCATACCTGCCACCCTCAAGCACCTCTGTTGTCCCGCCCGGATGATCCGTGCTTACAACCGGCGTGCCGGTGGCCATTGCCTCGATAAGTACACCGGGGAGACCTTCATAGATTGATGAGAGGCAAAAAAGGTCGGCACGTGCCATGAATGACAATGGATTAGGCTCAAAGCCGGGTAAATCAGCCTTGTCTTCCAAAGCAAGCTCCCTGATCAGGGCCTCGAGCCGCCCACGCTGCTTACCCTCGCCAAGGATTACCAGTCTCATGTCGCGATGTTCCAGCGACAGGGCAAACGCCCTGATAAGGGTAACAAAATCCTTCTGTGCCACCAGCCGGCCTGCCCCGAGAATCACCGGCGGCCTGTCAGGACCTTTTTTGTCAAGCCAGGGATGCCCTGTTTTTTCAGCGGCCTTTTCTACAAGATCAGGTGTAAATGTGGGGTTATAAATCACATCTATATTGCCGAGCGGTATTCCTGTAGCATTGGAAACATCTTCCGCAATGCTATTGGCAACGGCAATAAAACCGTCAGCCCGTGGATAAAGCCTGCACGAATTGACATAACGCCATCTTCTGGACCTTTTCTTGCTCTTTTTCAGTCCAGCGGAGAGATGATTGCTCAACCTCAGGATCAGAGGAATAGAGGTGCGCGAAAGCAATCTGGCCCTTACAGCGGCTATATGACAGTGATTTGCAGCCGAAAGCAGAATGTCAATATCCCCCTTTCTTTCGGCCCTTCTCAGGGCAGCGGCCAGGGCAAACGCGCTTAAATCAGTTTTTTTCTTTTTGGAAAGCCTTCTCAGCATCATGCGCACAGGCAAGCTTGAAAGCTCCTCTATCTCCAGGCCGTCCGCCTCTGATTCCAGGATCCCTCCCCTTTCAACCACAAAGAACTTCACTTCATGCCCACTGTCCATAAACCCTCTGGCAAGGGTCAAAATCCGCCTGGTAGCCCCTCCCCATGAAAGGCCAAAAATGAAGATACCTATTTTCATATGCCATTCTTGTCCCCAGCGGCAAGCCGGAAATTAATCGTTAGTATCGGTGCAATCTTAAAAAATGGCTTTTATTACAAGATGTTCCATGACAGAATAAGTAATTTCTCAATAAATCCGTGCAAATACTTCCTGTATCTGCGTGCAGGATGCCGCAGACATAGGACGCGCAGATGTAGTTTCTGCACTTATTGTAGCCATTGTACCAGGCCCTGAATTTTCCATATTAACCCCCTGGAGCAAATGGCCAAAGGTGATTTCAACATCTTCCAGGGTATATCCGTACATAGCAGCGCAGGGTTCATCAAGACTTATGTCTTCAAGGTCGTTCAGGCTATTACATTCACAATATTTAAGATATTTGTTGAGTACAGACAATTATCTGAATTGAGTGTTTCAAAGAAAGGGGGACCACCTCACCTCTTAATTTGAATACGATATACTCCAGCTTATTTTTGGACAGCCCTTGACCTAACTCTTATTCTGATCCATCAGCCATGACATGACCTGTTCAAAAGGAACTTCCTCACATTAGCCAAAAAGCTCATGTTTGCCCAGCTTGTTTTTTATAAGCAGGGGTGAGGAAAGGCCGCAGAGAAAGCGGGTCATCTGCCGGGGGCTCTGCAGGGCTTCCGGGTATTTTTTTCTCAGGCTATGAAGTTTTTCCATAAGTGAGAAATCAAGCCTCTCTGCACCGGCCGTGCCCCGCTCGATGGGCGCATTTTCTCCATTGAGACACAAGGAACAGTGCCCGCAGTCTTTCTCTATATCTTCGCCGAAATAACTCATGAGAAAACGGGTTTTGCACCCTGCATGGTTCACCATTTCCACCACCTGCTGCAAACGCCTGATATCGTTTTTCTCGCGCGTAACAAAGCGCTTCACCAGTTTTTCCTTAATGGCCGGGATGTCAATGTCCTGGCCTGCGATGCGCCTGAAACCAAGACGCGGGCCTGAGACCTTGAGCTCCAGGTCACCCTTCTGCTCAAGGTAGTCAAAGGCAGTGATTATGCGCTTTCTCGGGCTTCCGGTCTTCTGGACTGCCTGGTCAATGTCCATGGTGAACCAGACCTTCTTTTTTACCGCGCCGGTAAAGAGCGTGTGCAGAAACTGCCTGCGCTCTCCTTTAAAACGGGACAGGATTTCTTCTGATGTTAGGAATCGAGCGTTCTGCCCAAAACATGCCGCATAAATTCGTGCAGGTTGTACTGGTTACCAAGTGCGGCCCATGACCTGAGTTTTCTCAGGGCATCCCGTCTCGAAAACCACTCCTTGCCAAAGCTGTTCTCAAGATATTCCAGCAGCACCTTGGATGCCTCAAATGCAAGAAAATAGTCAAGGGAATAGAAATCGGGCATCAAGTCAAAAAGGTAGGTCTCCGGATCATATGAAAAACCTGTCTCCTTTTCCATTACCGAGGCATAAAGCTCCTGCCCTTTTGAAATTTGCCGGTTCCTGAAATTCTCGTATTCAATGAGAAATTTTGCACCATATCTCCTGGTAAGGACCTGAAACTTCTTCTGGTGAAAGCCTTCAATCCTGGAGAAGGCCCTTGAATTGTCTCCAGTAACTGTTTTCAGAAAGCGCTCCTGCATGCAGAGCCGCTGGAACAAAAATGCAAATGTTTCAGATACCGCGCCTGAAACAAAAAATTCCCTGCCCTCTACAGGAATCTCAGGAGAGGTATGCACGAAGGAAAAGGCATGTCCCAACTCATGAAAAAGGGCCTCCCAGTCCAGCCAGCCCGAGAGTTGCTTGCTCCGACGGAAAGCGGCCACCCATTCCGAAGTTATCCGGCCACCCATTCCGAGGGAAACAGGCCACTGATTCCAAAGAAAACCCTGCCATTTTTTAGGGGCTATCGGAATTTTTTTGGGT
>JALWYO010000115.1 GCA_026992735.1 Deltaproteobacteria bacterium | reverse complement strand
GTGCTGAGAGTGGTCTGGGTTACATAGGCTACATGTTCAGGATCTGATAGCTGGAGCCTGTTTATGTCTTCCAGCCTGGAAACCACATGGACTTCTCCGGTTACGCGGCCAAATGTGCCCTCTACCTCAGGATGTCCATGATGTCCTATGATGACTATCGAGTGTCCTTCCTTGGCATAACGCTGGGCCTGATGATGTACCTTTTTTACAAGTGGGCAGGTGGCGTCTATTGTCTTCAATCCCTTTTTTGCGGCATTTTTTTCAACCTCGACAGATACTCCGTGGGCACTGAATATCGTGATAGAGTCTGGGGGTATCTCTTCGATATCCTCAACGAACCTGGCGCCTGCCCTCGAGAGATTTTTTATTACGTGCGTATTGTGGACGATCTCGTGAAGGACCCATACCTCTCCATCGTAAAGTTCCAGAGCGGTCTCAACTATCTTGATGGCCCTTTTCACTCCGGCGCAGAAGCCCCTTGGCTGGGCAAGTATTATTTCGAGTTGTCTCATATTATTAAATTTTTTTGAAATTGCAATTATTCAGTATGTAACCACGAATAATTTATATTAGTATCACTTCGTGGTCTTCGTGAACTTCGTGGTAAAAAAGCTTTTGCTGAGTTGAAATTAATCCAAAATCCTTAGTCCCGATTTATTGATAAATTATTGTCTGCCAGAATAACAATCTGAAATTTTTAGAAATATTGCCTCCCCTTCCATCCGCTCCCCTGTCCCGTGTAATACTTCATGGCCGATGACCAGGTCATCAGCATGTACATCATTGCCACGACAGGCAGGCTGATGCAGAAAAGGCGTGGCATGCCATAATAATTCAGAACAGGGAGATAAGTAATACACATAATTGACAGGGATGCAAGTGCTGGCACTGCTGTTACCATGTCTGCAGCAAACAGGCCATATAACGGCACTATGAACAGGAGTGCCATCAGTGCGGTTACAAGCGCCAGGAGAAGAAAAGAATGACGGAGCTGGGTAAAAGCAGTTCTCTCGACCATGTGCCAGATATCCCTGATATTGTTGTAGGGGCGCATGCTTACTACCGATCTTGTAAGGCCGATCCATGTCCTGAAACCAGCTGATTTTACCCTGGCGGCCAGGGTACAGTCGTCTATGAGCGCATCTTTTATGGATTCGAAGGCCTTCACCTTTTCCAGGACTTCCCTGGTGGTAAGAATAAATCCTCCAGCAGCAGCTGCCACGGGGTTGCCCGGCCGGTTGGAAAGTCTGAATGGGTAGATCAGTTTGAAAAAATATACAAAGGCCGGCATAAAAAACCTTTCAGGCAGTGCCTTCATCCTTAGCCTGGCCATAAGAGACAGGAAGTCCAGGTGGTTTTTCTCCATAAATTCCAGGGCAGTGGCTATGATCCCGGGCTTTAGCAATATGTCTGCATCCATGAGGAGCAGGTGACCGCTGCCTGCATGGGCAAGACCTTGCTGAAGCGCCCAGAGTTTGCCGCTCCATCCATCAGGAACAGGGTGTCCCTGGATGACCTTGCCGGATGAGCCTATTGCCTCACGTGCTATTGCGGCGGTATTATCCATAGAGCAGTCATCAACGACAATGATTGTGGCATCAACTTTCTGGGCCAGTACAGCCTTGATGGCATCAGCTATGTTTTTCTCCTCGTTCCTGGCCGGAATAAGGACGGTGAGGCCTGCACCAGCAGCTACGGATCTGCCAGGCGCTGCTTCAGCTTCAAGGGTCTCCTTTACAGCCCAGGGCCTCCAGGGCAGGAGAAATATAATCAGCCATAGGATAAAGGCGGCAATGTAGCATGCAGTAAGGGTCACCGGGAGTACCAGACAGGATCAGAAGGGCCAGATCCTGTTCCACCAGTGTTTTCCTTCCTCTGGTGCAGGGGCCTGGTCTTCCTGCGCCTCGACCTGCTTCAGCTTTTCCACCTCTGGACGTTTTTCAGCCAGGATCTTGGCGGCCTTGTAATAAATAGGTGTATCAGGGTACAGGGTGACGATCCTTTCCAGCCTGTTGACTGCCTGCAGAAGATGGTCGGTTCTCATGTACCAGTGGGCAACTACCCATTCGTGTTTGGCCAGCAGGGCACGGCCTTCCAGGATTCTTTTTTCAGCCTCAATCTTGAAGGCGCAGTCCGGGTATCTCTTGATAAGCCGATCGTACGTCTCGATCATCCTCTTGGTGTTGGTCTGGTCCCGGTCTGCTGTATCCATCAGGTTGTAGTAGCAGGAGCCTATCTGGAATATTACATAGGGAATCGCCTCGTTGGTGGGATGCAGATCTTCGAATTCCTGGTAAAGCGGAACGGCTTCCTCATACAGGCCCTGGTAAAATTTGCAGTCGGCAAGCCTGAGTTCAGCAACTGTTGCATAGGGACTGAAGGGGTAGCGATCCCTTATCTTCTTGAATTCTTCTTCTGCAAGCTGATAACGGCCTATATCAAAATAGTGCATGGCCTTTGCCGTCAGCTGGGCCTGGGGTGCTACCGGGCCTTCTTCTTCCACGTCTTCAGAGGGCGAGAAGATGTGCTTTAGCCAGGAGTCACCTTCCTTGGCCGTGCAGGCCGTTGCTGACAGGAGCAGGATTGCCAGCAGAAGGGTGAAGATCCTGGCCATGAATTTTGTTGTCATGACAGGTCGTGTTCCACTGCAAATGCTGCCGTGGCACCATCAGATACTGCTGTTACTATCTGCAGCAGGGGCTTGAGCCTGCAGTCTCCGGCAGCATAGATGCCTTTTTCAGAGGTTCTCATCCATTCATCCGTTCTTATAAACCCCCGCTCATCCATGTCTACCAGGCCCTTTATAAAACCTGTGTTGGGCTGTATGCCTACAAAGATAAATACTCCCTGGACAGGAAGTGATGTCTTTTGGCCAGTCTTCTTATTCAGAATGTTTACCGCCTCAACGGTTTCGTTGCCTGTGATCTCTTCAACGATACTGTCCCATACAAGCTCGATCTTTGGATTCTCAAAGGCCTTTTTCTGCAGTATCTTGGTGGCCCGAAGCTCATCCCTGCGGTGTATGATGTAAACTTTGCTGGCAAACTTGGTCAGGAAGATTGCCTCCTGGACGGCACTGTCACCACCGCCTACTACTGCTACTTCCTGATCCCGGAAGAACGGCCCGTCACAGGTAGCGCAGTAGGAGACACCGCGTCCGGTGAACTCTTGTTCTCCCTTGACGCCAAGAATGCTGTGGGTAGCTCCGGTTGCCAGGATGATGGCACGGGATATGATCTCCTCTCCTCCTGCAAGGACGATTTTGAACGAGGAATCATCCTGCTTCTGTATGGAAGAGACTTCCCCGTTCTTGTGTTCTATTCCGAATTTCCAGGCATGGGCAGCCATCTTGTCCACCAGGTCAAAACCGGATATCTCCTCAAAGCCGGGATAGTTTTCCACCTTGTCGGTTATGAGCACTTGGCCGCCAGGGCTGAGCTTTTCCAGGAGCACACCGTCCATGTCAGCACGGCCTGCATATATCGCTGCCGCAAGACCGGCAGGACCGCCGCCTATTATTACCAGCTGTTTAT
>JALWYO010000114.1 GCA_026992735.1 Deltaproteobacteria bacterium | reverse complement strand
GAGGAACAGGGTGCCTTTACCCTTGATGACGCCATGGAAAAGGTCAGGGAGAAGATGATAAGGCGCCATCCCCATATTTTCGGGGATGTAAAGATCAATGGCTCTGATGACGTTATTGCCAACTGGCAGGCCATCAAGGGCCAGGAGGCAGAGAGCAAGGGGGAGAAAAAGAGCGCCCTGGGCCATTTGCCCCGGTCACTTCCATCCCTGCAGCGGGCCTTCAGGATGGGGGAGCGGGCCTCAAGGGTGGGATTTGACTGGCAGGACTGGCAGGGCGTGATCGCAAAACTCAACGAGGAGATCCGGGAGCTTGAGGATGCATCTGCCCTGGAAGATGCCGCAAAGGTGGAAGAAGAGATGGGAGATCTCCTCTTCACTGCAGCAAACTTGTCCAGGAAGCTGGGTGTGAACCCTGAGGACGCCTTGAAAAAGGCCCTGGACAAATTCCAGTCCAGGTTTCAGGAACTTGAAGACATGGCAGCATCTGGGGGCAGGGATTTGTCAGAGTTATCTCCGTTGGAAATGGATGCCTTGTGGGAAAAGATAAAGTCCAGGGAATAACAGTGCGTTTTTTAATCCATATGCAGCCCACAAGTTTGCTTAAGGTGCAAAAAGACATTATCCCGGATTATGTCCTGTGGGTGAATACCTCATTGCCGGGGTAGTTGCATGGAATTATTACTTGAAAAGTAGGTCATTATAAGAAAAGACCTGTGTTAATTTAAATGAAAAGGAGTAGGCAGGAATGCTCGATCTCAAATTTGTAAGGGAGAATCTCGACGTTGTCAAACATGCGCTTGAAGTCAGGCAGAGCAACTTATCGCTGGATGAATTTCTTGAGCTTGACCGGAAACGGAGGCAGCTTATCCAGGAATCAGAGGAACTGCGCAGCAGAAGAAACCGTGTTTCTCAGGAGATTGGAAGGCTGAAAAAGGCTGGAGAAGATGCCTCGGATATTATCAGAGAGATGAAAGAGGTAGGCGCACGCATCAAGCGTCTCGAGGAAGAGCTTTCCACCATTGATCAAAAGGTCAGGGATATACTGCTTGCAATACCGAATATACCTCATGAGTCAGTTCCCGTGGGAAAAGATGAGGATGACAATGTCACTGTAAAGAGATGGGGAGATATCCCGGAATTTGATTTTGAGCCATTGCCGCACTGGGATATTGGCGTGAATGCCGGCATTCTGGATTTTGAGCGCGCTGCAAAGCTGACGGGTTCGCGTTTTACCGTGTATTTTGGCATGGGTGCAATGCTTGAGAGGGCGCTTATCAATTTCATGCTGGATCTCCACAGGGAGAAGCATGGCTATCTTGAAGTATTGCCGCCTGTGATAGTAAACAGTGCTTCTCTCTATGGAACAGGCCAGCTTCCCAAGTTCGAAGAAGACCTTTTCAGGCTCAATTTCCGTGATTACTACCTGATCCCTACAGCAGAGGTCCCGGTGACCAATCTGCACAGGGATGAAATCCTCGATGAAGATCAGCTCCCCAGATACTACGTGGCCTACACACCTTGCTTCCGGTCAGAGGCAGGTTCGCATGGCCGGGATGTGCGGGGTATAGTGCGGCAACATCAGTTCAACAAGGTGGAACTGGTAAAATTTGTAACTCCAGAGACATCGTATGAAGAGTTGGATTCTCTGCTGCTTGATGCAGAAGACGTGCTCCAGGCACTCGGTATTCCATACCGCGTTATCGTGCTCTGTACAGGTGACCTCGGTTTCAGTGCTGCAAAGACCTTTGATATAGAAGTATGGCTGCCAGGGCAGAACCGCTTTTGCGAGATTTCATCTTGTAGCAATTTCGAGGCATTCCAGGCCCGCCGCGCAAATATCCGTTACAGGCCAAAAGGTGCGAAAAAGTCACGTTTGCTGCATACCCTGAACGGTTCAGGACTGGCAGTGGGACGTACTGTTGTTGCCATTCTTGAGAATTTTCAGCAGGCAGACGGCAGCATTGTGATACCCGAGGTGCTCAGGCCCTACATGGCCGGGAAGGAGATAATTCCAGGCAAGTGATGCAAAATGTAACAATGCCTTACCTGAAAAATGAGCTTGCGAAAACTTTTGCAGGATTTTTTTAAATATCATATTGAAGTATTCTTGTGCTAAATTAAAAACAGTGTATAGTTTATCGCGCTTGTATTAAGATCTGAACGGCTGTGAATGCGGCAGCATGGCTGGCAGGCTGCGATGTCCAGGTTGTTGTCCATCCATGCCGTAAGTATTTTTTACAGATTTGGGAATATTAAGTGATAATTACTATTGACGGGCCTGCCGGGGCAGGGAAGAGCTCCATAAGCAAGGCCCTGGCAGAGAAATTAGGTTTTACATATCTCGACAGCGGGGCCATGTACAGGGCGCTGGCCCTTTACCTGCTGCAGAGAGGCATTGACCCGGGAGACCAGGAGCAGGTGCTGCCATATCTAAAGGCAGTGGATATATCCTTTAGAAACGCTCATATATTCTTGAACTCTGAAGACGTTTCAGGTCTTATCAGAACTCCTGAGGTAGATAGTGCCTCTTCGGCTGTGTCAAGGATCCCTGCTGTAAGAAAGTGGCTGACAAGGCTGCAACAAAAGATGCAAGAACATGGAAATATTGTTGCAGAAGGCAGGGATATGGGTACAGTGGTCTTTCCTGACGCAGATTACAAATTCTTTCTAACTGCTTCTGCTGAAGAACGTGCCAGGAGACGTCTTGCCCAGATGGGATATGACAAAAAAGATATTGTCAGGTTTGAAACTATATTGCAACAAATTAAGAATCGTGATAAATCTGATTCCAGTAGGGCCATAGCTCCGCTGATTCCAGCGGATGATGCCATAATTATAGATTCTTCGGACATGTCCTTTGGTGAAGTATTACAAAAAATACTTAATATAATAAGAAAAGAGGAAAAAAGTGGCAAAAGTTAAACAAACTAAGAAAGAATTCACATTTACAGTTGATAATTGCCTGGGATTTATAGCCAACAGGTTGGTCAAGTCTTTCTTAAAGGTATTGGATCATTATCTGGCAGACTATAATTTGACAGGTGCGCAGTTTTGTGTGTTGACAAAGCTTTTCGAAGAAGAAGGGCTGACCCAGACTGAACTGGCTCACAGGTTATATATTGAGAGCCCAACATTGGTCAGGACCTTGGACAGGCTCGAAGAGGCAGACCTGATTGAGAGACGGCGTGTACCCACAGACCGCAGAGCCTTTCACATCTTCCTGACCGAGAGGGGCAGGTCCATGAAACCCGAGCTCATGATAAAGGGCCAAGAGGTGCATGAGCTGGCGGTTAAGGGCATGACAAAAGATCAGGTCAAGATGATGAAGGATATGCTGTTTCTTCTCTGGCACAACTTGGAAGAAGGAGCAGAAGAGCTTGCCAAGTAGAAATCCACAGATGTGCAATTAATCTCAATTGTGTAACTCATCCACAAATAACTTCTCAATAAGTTCGTGCAAATCTTTCTGTATCTGCTTACAGGTAGGTGCAGATGCAAGACTGAGGACGCAGATAAACACAGACTTCGTACGCAGATAAAAGACAAAGAAAATCTCGGTGTTTCTGTGTTCATCTGTGTCCAAAAATATGTGAAGTGTTTCGGCCACAGGGGCCTGCCGCTTGCAGGCTTATTTTATCTGTTTCGTGCATACCAGCACCAGGGGAGTCAAGGCAGGTGAGTGGCCAGTGAATGAGAACGGAAAGCTTATTCCGTCCTGCTTCAGCTTTTTGAATTTTTTTTCCTGCATGATAATACATGCTTTTTCTTCATTCCTTAGCATCTTCTGAAGTTCACTGCGGGGCAGTTTGTCTATCTGCCTGTGCAGATAAAAGGTGCATTGTTCATCCCAGAATCCATAGTAGTAAAGTGGTTCTCCTGCAGTTATGCCCGATATGTCCATGCAGAAATGTGAGGCGTCTTTCTGCCTGTAGATTGGCGGCAGGATGACTATCCCAGCCAGAATAAAGACAGCTGTTATATGCAGCGCATGACTTACGAGCTGGTATTCCAGGCCTGTCCTTTCATCATGTCTCAGGCTGATCCATGCCCCTGAAGATGCTATTACTGCAAGAACTACAAGGCCTGGAAGAAATGAAGGTGCTGTCTGCATGAGCCATGTGCCTGATGCAGAGCCTGCCATGGCCGGGAATATGGAAGACAGTGTCTCGGGCCGGGCGTATTTTATTGCGTAACACAGGCAGGCAGCAGCTGCACCTGCTGAGGACAGCAGCACAAATGTCAGCACAGACAAAAATTTCATGATTTTCCATGCATTGACGCCATGCATTAGATATCTGGCTGTCAGGAAGGCAGCTGCTGGATAGAGGGGCAGGATGTAGTCGCTGCGTTTACCCATTGCTATGGAAAAAAATATGAATATGAAAAGGCTGTAAATCAGAAGCAGCTTTGAAAGATGGTCCTGCTCCTTCCAGCTTTTAATGATGCTGTATGTCCAGACGGGTGCAGCCAGGCTCCACGGGAAGAAGCCGGTAAGGAAATATACCGGGTACAGGTAAATTGGCGAATAATTGAACTCCTTGCAGGAAGCCTTTGGAATGAGGCTGGTGAATCTTGAGATATTTTCTTCAAGTATGAATCTGTGGAAAAACCTGAAATCAGTAGACAATGTTGCTGTTACAAACCATGGAACCGTAAGGATCAGGAAGAGGACCATGCCCTTTCCGAGGAATATCTTCCTGATCAGGGGCCATTCCTGTTCTAAAGCAAGATAGATGGCAGCAGGGATAAAGATGAGTATTGCGCCCACCGGCCCTTTTATCATTACTGAACATGCGGCAGCAATGAAGAACGTAAACGGCGGGTCTCTGTGCCCAGCCTCCTGTCCCTTGGTGCCAACGTATTTGTAAAATGAGCAGATAGCCAGGAAACAGGCTGCAGTCAGGCTCATGTCCATCCGTGCCACCTGCGACATCCAGAACACCTTGGGAGAGGATATAAATATAAAGCCTGCAAGTACAGGTGCCATTGGATGGGCTTGCATCCCGATATCCTGCAATGGTTGATAGCTACAGGAAGACCTGAAGATGCGGTAGAACAGGAACAGGATCAGCAGGGCTGACAACAGGGACGGGAGTCTTGCTGCCAGTTTCCAGCTGGGCGTGATGTATGAAAACAGTGCTATGGCCCAGTAGAACAGCGGCGGCTTATCCAGGTCTTCCCTGCCGTTAAGATGGTTGATGAGCAGAGAGGCCCCTTCGGTGAATTCCCTGGCAATCTCGGCGGATTCTGCCTCAAGGGTCTCGGTAAGCCCCCTGGTGCATGCCAGGTAGATGCTCATTGACAGGATCAGCCCTGTGCAGCATAAGAGCAGGAGGCAATACCTGTTTGTCCAGGCTGCCGAATAGGTCTCAGTATGCTGTTTCAGCTCCGGCACGTCTTCCCCCATGCTTTTTCATCCTTCCTCGAACATGTGCAGGATGGCCTTGGGCTCGAATTCCAGTGCTTTGGAGGCTGGATAAACGCCTGACAATACGCCTATGAACATGGACAACAGTACTGAAACCATGGCTGTCTTCCAGGGCAGGTAAACAGGCCATCCTGCCAGGAGCTGGACCGTCAGGGCAATTATTATGGAGATGCAGATGCCGGCAATAGATCCTGCCAGGCTGAGCACCATTGATTCTGTCAGGAACTGTATGAAGATATCCCGTTTCCTGGCCCCGCATACCCTCTTTATGGCGATTTCTAAAATGCGTTCATATATTGAAAGCGCCATTATGGCAAGTATGCCCAAGGTCCCGACGCTGAACGCAATGGATGCAACCACACGGCTAAGAACCGAAAACAGGTGCAATGTTCTGGAGGTGGTGCTCTGGAGTTCCTGGTAGGTGCTTACCGTGAAGTCCTTTTTCCTATGCCTTTTTTTCAGCACGTATTCTATCTGCTCTATGGCCTTTTTCAGCGAGCCCCTGTCTGTTGCCAGGACCACTGCGCCATCTATGTAATCAACATTTTCAAGCACTCTCATGTACGTGGTAAGAGGTACAAGGATTGCCTCGTCAAAATCTTCGTTGCTGAAACTGCCCCTTGGCGCCATTACACCGACTACCCTGAAGGGCAGGCCATTAAGATAGATAGTCTTTCCGACCGGATCGGAACGGAAAAAGTCCGTGGCAATCTTTGATCCTATCAGTGCAGCCTTGGCAAGGTGCTGTATGTCGTTTTTCATCAGAGGACGGCCTTCACTGATCGTGTAGTCGAGCATTGCGCTGTAAGCGGGATCAACTCCCTTGACCTTGAGATGGGAAGCATTTGCCTTTGTTTGTATTGACAAGCCCTTTTGCTTGAAGGCGCTGGCAGATCTTACAAGGGTGATCTGCTTTATGGCCGCTATGTCTCCAGGCTTGAGAGTTGTATATCTTGAGAGCCTTATCCTCCGGTGCCCTACGGATCGTATCTCCCCTGGAAGGATCATGATGAGCCTGCCGCCCATGCGCCCTAATTCCATCTCTATCCTCTTTCTCATGGCGCCGCTTATGCTGTCCATCAATACCAGTGACAGGACACCGATTGCAATGCCCAACATGGCAATGATTATTCTCTTTTTCTCATGCCTGAAATAGGCGATGAGTTCCTGGAGCGCCTGGAGTTTCACAGCCTGGATTTAAGGGCGCTGACCATATTCAGGCGCGAGGCCGCCCGTGCCGGCATCAGCACTGACAGGAGTCCGGTGACAGAGGAAAAGGCTATTGCCAGAACCAGGGATTTCATTGGATAGACAGTTGGTATGCCCAGCATGGGTGTGATCCATTTTATAGACATGAATCCAATGATGCTGCCTGCCGCCGCGCCTGCAATGGAGACAGTCAGGGCCTCGGCCACGAATTGCCAGATTATGGCCTGTCTGGTGGCACCTATCGCTCGCCTTATGCCTATTTCCCAGGCCCTTACCTTAACGTTGATGAAGAAGATATTGGACATGACGAAACCGCTTATGAATAGGGCCACAAGACTTGCAAGGCCAAGGTAAAGAGACAGCGTCCAGTTAAAGATATTCAGAAATTTGCGGACTGTCTCAGGGGTGATCACAACGAAATCGTCCTTGGAATGCCTCTTTGCCATGACCTGTTTCACCATGCTCACCACATGGTCATAGTCTGCATATGGCTCTAATTTCAGTTTTATGGCAAAGATACGCCTGTATTCCGGCTCTACAAATTTTCTATAGGACTTTATGGGGATTATCAGGCGGTCGTCCAGGCTCTTTCCGCTGGGCAGCTTGCCTTTAGGGGCAAATACTCCCACGATGGTAAAGGTAGTCCTTGATACCTTGATTTTACGTCCCAGGGGATTGCTCGAACCGAAAAAATATTTGGCAAGCTCAGTGCCTATTATGCATATCTTGGGAAACGATGAATACTCCCTGGGATAGAAAAAACGTCCTTTGTAGGGCCTGTAATCGAATACGTCTAGAAAGTTTCTGGCCGCTGCCACTGCATAGGCATTGCGCGCTTCTGATTCCACGGAGATACGTTTCTGCTTAAGCAGCAGGTAACTTGCCGCCCTGATACCGTAAATATGCTTCAGATTCTCAAGATCTTTCAAGTCTATCCTGTATGTGAGCCTCCTGACACTGGATTTGTCCCCAAAGCCTGAGCGCACAAATATGCTGTTTGGCCCAAGCAGCTGAATAATGCTCTGGGCCTGCCTGTTGCTGCCCTGGATGGCCGCTACTATGAATACCAGGGATGCTATGCCGAGGCTGATGGCGCTTAGGGCGAACAGGGTCCTGGCAGGATTTTGCCACAGCGCCTTTACCACAGAGACTATGAAGAGCTCTCTATTGAGCAGTAATGCGTCCATCCTGTAGAAAGATCCTCCTGTTGGCAAAGCTGGCGGTCTCTGGATCATGTGTGACCAGGATAATGGTCTTTCCCTGCCTGTTCAGCCTGGACAGGATTTCCATTACCTGCCTGGAGCTTTTCGAGTCAAGCTGGCCTGTTGGCTCGTCTGCCAGCACTATCTCCGGATCATTTATCAGGCTTCTGACTATGGCCACTCTCTGCTTTTGCCCCCCAGACAGCTCCGATGGCAGAAATTGCATGCGCTCTCCAAGATCCACTTCCTTCAGGAGTGCTCCTGCCCTGTCCTTGAAATTTCCTGTTTCAGGGCTGTAGAGAGTGGGAATAAGCACGTTTTCAAGTACATTCAAGTAGGGAATGAGATAAAAGGATTGGAAAATAAAGCCAAGACGCTGATTCCGCAACCTGGAGAGTTCATCGTCATCCAGGGAGGACACGTCTCTGCCATCCAGCAGATAGCTGCCTGATGTGGGGCTGTCGAGGCAGCCAATGATGTACATGAGCGTGGATTTGCCACTGCCGCTGGCCCCCATTATTGCAATGAATTCACCTTTTTCTATCTCGATATCTATGCCCTTGAGGATTTCTATTTCCAGCTCGCCCTGGTGAAATATCCGCTCTATGCCCTTGAGACTGATGAGTGCCAATTCTTAATCCCTGTAGAGGACCTTCCATCCAGGTTCAAGGCCGGTCTTTATTTCTGTGAATCGGCTGTCGCTGGCCCCTGTTTTCACCGGGACCGTCTTTTCTTTTCCATTTTCCACCAGGCTTACCACATACTGCCCGTTGCGGAATCTTACCGCACTGTTCGGCACCACTATCACGTCCTTGACAGTCCTTGTCTGGATGTTGTTGTGTGTGGTCATCTGCACTCTCAGCTTCGGCATGTTTTCAAACCCGGTGACTACTGCTATGTAGTACACCACGTTGTTTTGCAGGACAGGTGCAGGATATATCTGGCTTATCTTGCCCTCATAGGTATGATCCACGTAGGCATCCACCTTGAAATTCACCTTCATTCCCATCTTGATCTTTCCTATTTCAGTCTCATCTACATATACCCGGTTTTCTGTCTTGGTATCATCCAGGATTTTCACAAATTTAGGCGCATTCAGGCCTGCGACAACCGTTTCGCCTTCCAATGTGGATATGTAGGAGATCACCCCGGAGAAAGGCGCCCTGAGCGTGGAATACGATATCCTTATCTTCGCCCTGTTCAGGTCCGTCTCTGCTATTTTCAAGGCATGGACATATTCTTCCTGCAGCCTTTTGAGTTTGGTCTCGGCTTCCATGAGTTTGAGGGTTGCAGCCTTCAGGCTGTTTTGGGCCTGATTGAAACTGGCCCGGCTCCTGGCCAGTGCGGCCTTTGCCTTTCTGAACGTCTTTTCAGACGTGGAATGGATGGACCTGTCAAAGAGGGTCTTCTGGCTCCTGAAGTCCCATTCGGAGAATGCAAGTTCCTGCCTTGATGCCTCCAGTTCCTGCCTGGCGTTTTTTTCCAGGAGCTTCTGCCTTTTGACCTCAAGTTCCTGTTCCCTGATGGAATTGCTGTATTGTGCCTTTACCTTGTCCAGTGCGGCCTGAGCGCCGTCAACCTGTTCTTTCAATGCGCGTGTGTCTATAATTGCAACGAGATCGCCTTTTTCCACCCGGTCGCCTATCCTGACAGGTTCCTTTACGACCTCGCCGGTGACCCTGGATGCAAGCGTAATCTCAGCCCCTACGCAGGGTTTTATCTCGCCGGTTGCCTGGATGGACTCATGGATATCGGCCTTTCTAACGACAAATTGTTTCATGCCAGGCTCGTGTTCATGCTGTTTTCCCTTGTGAAAAAGCAAGAATGCCCCAGTTGCAAGTACAGCGAGTAACGCAATAATTATGAGTCGTTTTTTTTGCATTATTCCTGAGACTCCTGATTTGACCTGATGCCTTGATCCTGGCTCGCAGGAGATGGAACGGTGATTGGCCCTGCCATGGCCCTGTAAAGGGCAATACGCGCCTCGACAAGTTTCAGTTTTTCTGTGATTACCTTGGTTTCCAATGTGTCCGTGCTCAGTTCTGTGGCAAGGAATCTGAGGAATTCAACTGTTCCGGCCTTGTACTGTTCCGTTATCTGTTCCATGGAACGCCTGGAAAGTTCCAGTCTTTTCTCCATGTTGTCAAGTATCTCTCTTTGCCTCGCCTCTCTGGCCAGGGCATCTTCAACTTCCCTGATGGCAGTGAGTACGGTGCTACCATAGTCATAGAGGGCCTGCCTGGCCTCTGCCTGTGCCTGTTCTACTCCTGCCTTCAGCCGTCCGCCTTCGAATACCGGGGTCAGGATGTTGGCTGCAAGGGTTGCCAGCCAGTTTTCAAACAGATCACCGGTACTGGAGGCAGATGTATCAGCAGAGGCCGAGAGTGATATCCTGGGATACTGTTCGGCAACTGCCTGGGCCAGCCTGGCGTTGGCTGCCTTCAGGCGGAAAAATGCGCTGCGGCAATCCGGACGCCTGTTGACGATATCCAAGGGTACCCCGGTGTCAGGCAGGGGAGGGATAGATGGCAGCCCTGCGTCCTGGCGGATATGGATTGTCCCTGGAGAGCAGCCGAGCAGCACAGCCAGCTGGTTTTTCAATAGGTCTATGGACTTTTTTTTCTCTATCTCCTGCGCTTTAGTGGATTCCACGGCCTGTTTCTGCTGAAGCGTGTCAATGATGTCTGTCTGACCGTATTCATACATGGCCGATATGATGTCCAAAGATGCCAGGTTTTCCTTGATCTGGCGCTGGATTACATGCAACTGCATGGCAGTGCCCTGCAGCTCGAAATATGCCAGGGCAAGCTCGGCGGAAAGCGTGATGCGCGCAGTGTCAAGATCAGCCTCTGCTGCCAGTACATTCATTTCAGCAGCTTCTCGTCCTTTTCTTATCCTGCCCCAGAGGTCCAGCTCATAACTTGCCACTGCTCCAAGGGATAGGGTGTCTGTATTTTCGTAGCGGTTTCCATTTCTGCTGGTCTGGTGAGATGCCCCTGCTGAGACATCTATCCAGGGATACAGCTCTGCACCTGCCTTTCTGGCTGCAGCCTCTGCCTGCTCTATCCTGGTCCAGGCTGAGAGGACATCCATGTTGGCAGTAAGTGCCCTGCATTCCAGCTCCATGAGCTGCCTGTCCTTGAATGCCTGCCACCAGAGGACAGGTGCAGTCATGTTGCCGCTTATGGAAAACTCGGAAGGTATCTCTACCGGAGGACTTTCCATGGCAGGATGGTAGCCTGCACAGCCTGACAGGACCATGAGTATGGATATAGACAGCAGAGTGCGGCCCTTGAGGATACCATGGATCATTGGCTTAAATTCACGTGCATGGTTTTCATTTCCTGCTCAGCGCTGCCAGGACCTGGGGGCCATGCCTGACTGATTTCACGTACCAGTCGTCTCTTAACTGGGCCTTTTCTTCCTCTGACAAGCACCAGGCGTCCCTATCCATGATGTCCAGCTTCTTCCTGAGCTCGTATAGGCAGATGGCAGCGGTTACCGAGACATTGAGGCTCTCGATAAATCCCTTCATGGGAATGAATGCCGTACCGTCACACAGCTGCCTGAGCCCCTGATGGAGGCCATCCAGCTCCCTGCCAAATACCAGGGCAACAGGCTTCCTGTCTAAAGGTACATCTTCTATAAGGAAGGCCTCTTTGCCCCGGGTCTTTTCGGCCTTGCCTGGAGGATCTGCTGCCAGGACTAGGTAACCGTGATCCCTTAGCCATCTGATACATGCCTGTGGAGAAGAATGCCTGTATAAGGTTATCCAGCGTTCAGCCCCCATGGCAATACCATGGCTCGGCTCAAAGCGGTTTTCGTCTTCTATGGCATGGATGTCCTGGATGCCGAATGCCTCGCAGGATCTGACAACTGCGCTTATGTTGTGAGGATGGTACAGGTTATCTACTACTACGGTTATATGGCGTGTCCGCAGGGCCAGTACCTGTTCTATGCGTTTCCTGCGGCCATCTGTCAGCATGTTTTTCAGCAGGACGCTTGCTCCCTGGTTTGTCATGAAACCTGCTGCGCCAGCCCTTCCGCTTCTTTTACCATATTGGCGATAATAGAGAGGCCCTTGTCCCAGAAAGCATTGTCCCTCAGATTTATGCCAAACGGTTCCAGGAGCCGGTAGGGAGTATCACTCCCACCTGCCTCCAGGAGTTTCATGTACTTATCCCTGAATTTTTGCCCCTGTTCAAGGTATAGGCTGTAGAGAGACAGGACCAGCAGCTCTCCAAAGGCATATGAATAAACATATCCCGGAACATGGATAAAATGGGATATGTATGACCACCAGACCCTGTAGTTATCTGTGAGCGTGACGCTGTTTTTAAACATGGCAGACTGGGTATCCATCCAGAGATCAGAGAATTCCTCCTGGGATAGCTCACCTTTTTGGCGCCTGTGATTATGTATTCCGTTTTCAAAGCGGTTCATGGCAACCTGTCTGAAGACTGTGGCGAATATGGATTCGATCTTGGCTGCATAAAATCCGAGTTTTTCCTCAGGGGTTTCTATTTGCTCCAGGATGTCAGAGAATACCAGCATTTCTCCGAATACAGATGCTGTTTCTGCCAGGGTAAGTGGGGTTTCACTGTTGAAGTAGCCTTTGCCTGCTGCCAGGACCTGATGTACTCCGTGCCCAAGTTCGTGGGCAAGGGTCTCCACATCCCTGAGGGTCCCGGTAAAGTTTACCAGGACAAAGGGGTGCACAGATGGTGTTGCAGGATGGGCAAAGGCACCACTGGTCTTTCCGTGGATTACCGGGGCATGAATCCAGCCTTTATCAAAGAAGTCGGATGCAATGGCAGCCATATCTGGCGAGAATTTCTCAAATGACCCGAGCACAATCTGTTTCGCTTCATCCCATGACACCTTCCTGTCAGGCAGCCAGGGCAGCGGGGCATAGCGGTCATAATCGCATAGCTCATCTAGGTTGAGGATGGCCTTCTTTATGTTGTAGTAGTCCTCAACGATTCCGTATCTGTCTGTGACAGAGTTTATAAGTGCATCTACAGTAGAATCATCCAACTCATTGGAGAGATTCATGGAGCTTATCCACGAAGGATATTTTCTGAGCCTGTCGCTGATCATCTTGTCGCATAACACGGTATTGAACGTGTGGCTCAGGATGTGGATCTCCTTTTTCAAGCCTTCGGTAAGGTCTTGTGCCGCTGTTTTTCTGGTTTGCCTGTCCTGGGAATAAAGGTCTGTTAGCACTTCTTCCTGGGTCCGCTTGTCCTCGCCATAGCGTTGAAATGCTAGGACCTTGTCGAACAGGCTTATCCAGCTTGAACGTCCGGCAGGGCTTGTCTCTATGAGGAGCCTCTCTTCTGTTTCTGAAAGCAGATGGGATTTGTAGCGCCTTGCAGCCTCAAGGTAGTGGCGGTAATGGCTCAGCACAGGATCTTTCAGCAGAGGGCCAGCCTGTTCGTCAGGCAGTTTTGCCCATTCTAGCTCAAAGAACACTATTTCCTTTTCCACCTGGCTGGAAAATTCCCGGACCTGCTGAAGAAATGCCCCGGCTTCAGGATCATTGACCTTTGTGGAAAAGTTAAGATAGGCAAATGTTCCTATTCTGCCCATGACCTCGGAGAGCTCTTCCAGGCGTTTGACCAGTTGAAACAGTTTCTCCGCACTAAGGCTGGCTATCCTGCCGGCAAAGCTGTCACGAATTGTCTCTGCCTCCCTGCGGCACCAGTCCATATCTTCCTTGATCTTTTTGTCCTGTATGCTGTCGTAGAGGTCCTTTATTTTCCAGATCACCCCGGCAGTGCCGAGAGCGGTGTTTATATCTTCTGTGGTGGCCATATCTTGTTCTCCCTGGTTTTTTTTACTGTCCCATGCCTATTTCGTTAAGAAAAACAGTAGGTGTGATGCCCTGAGGGCATTGAGTTGAGTCATTTTGTGCAGATAGCTGTCAGATAGTCAAAGAAATACATCTTGCCTGTCAGAAACAGGAACATGCAGAGCACTGCAGCAACAGGCACTGTTATGAACCAGGCGCCGAATATCTTGTTGGTAACAGATTTGTTGATACCGCCAAGCCCCCTGGCCAGGCCGATGCCAAGTATGGCTCCAACAAGGGTGTGAGTAGTGGATATCGGAAGTTTTAGCCTTGTGCATATCAGTACTGTGGCAGTAGCTGCCAGGTCAGCTGCGACACCGCGGGACGGAGTGATCTCGGTAATGTCTGTGCCCACGGTCTGCATAACCTTGTAGCCAAAGGTTGCAAGCCCCATGACTATACCAGCACCGCCCAGTGCCAGCACCCAGAATGGCACACCTACCTTGTGTACTACCGTGCCGCTCTGTATGACCTTGACTATGCCGGCCAGAGGGCCAATGGCATTTGCCACGTCGTTTGCTCCATGGGCGAATGCTACAGAGCAGGAGGTGATGATGACAATGGGCACGAAGACCTGCTCCACCATTTCAAGCTGTTCGCCTACAGGAAGAGTATCCTTGCCTTCAAGGCGGCGCCTGATTAGAAACCGCGACATCATCCCGGTTGCAATGCTGAGCGCCACGGTGATGATGACTGAGACTTCAGGCGTGAACCACTTTACATTGCCTATGATATGTTTCAGGCCCTTGTAAATTGTGGCCAGAACCACTGTGGCGGTTACAGCGCTTACAAGATATGGAGCATATTTTATAGCTGCCCTGGTCGGCCGGTCCCTGCCGAGAATGGAGTGGTTGATGAATTTGAAGAGTAGGTATGCCATGAAGCCGCCGGCAATGGGAGAGACGAACCAGCTCGCAACGATCATGGCCATCTTGTGCCACTGTACTGACTGCCATCCTGCTGCTACTATCCCGAATCCTGCTACAGCTCCAACAATGGAATGTGTCGTGGACACGGGCATCCCCATGATGGATGCAACATTCAGCCATATGGCGGCAGCCAGCAGGGCAGATGTCATTCCTATGACGAAGAGGGCGGCAGCCTGGGGATGAGTCAGTCCTGTCAAGGTCAGGAAGGTATTGGGGTCAACGATGCCCTTGCGCACAGTGTCTGTAACAGGTGCGCCTGCCAGAACTGCTCCTGCAAATTCACAGATGCCTGCCAGAACTACTGCCTGGGTTACTGAGATGGATTTTGATCCAACCGCATCTGCCATGGAGTTGGCAACATCGTTGGCACCAATATTCCACGCCATGTAAAGCCCGAGAAGGGCCGCTATCTCGATGACAAATGTTTCCATTTACATATTCTCTTTGATCTGTGCAGTTCCAGGCCTCCAGGGCACAGACTGCAGTTGTATGTCAGAAGGGAGCATGGCCTGGCAGTTACCTGACAAGCATGCCCCGCAGCATGTCTCCGGCATTCTCTGCTTCATTGGCAATCTGTCCAAGGGTACGGATCATCTTCTCGTAAAAGATGATGGTAAGGGTGTCGACCTCATGCTCCAGCTTGTAGATATCTCTGGAGAGGTCCCTGGCTATGCGGTCTGCCTTCCACTCCTCTTCGCCAAGGCCATCCAGCCATTTCAGTATCCGCCTGGCTTCAGCCCCGCTGAATGAAACCTCTGCTAGGTTCTGGAGTTCTACCGCTGCTGTCAGGAGGGTGCCTGTTACCTGGAAGATTTGATCCACCAGTTTGAAGAATTTGTCTATCAGATTAGGGTGTATTTTGGTGTTTCTGATAGTAAGGATGACAGAAAAATCTTCAGTATAGTCTGCTATCTTGTCCTGACAGCGGAGAAAATTTTCCAGGTCTATCCTGTCCACGGGCAGAAACAGCCGTCTTGGCAGCTGGCCGCGCACATCGTGTTTTATCTTATCCGCCTCGTATTCCAGTTTGGAGACACGGTTGTGCAGTTCCCGGATCTCAATGTAGTTTTCATGGCTCAGGGCCTCCATCAGAGGTTTTATCAATTCAACACATTCATGTACCTTCTTGGTATGTTCTACCAGAGGTCCAAAAGGTGATTTGCCAAAAAGTTCAGAAATTATGCTCATGCTACGCCTCCATCGTAAAGGTTGCTGCTCGATCTTTCATGCCGGGGATATGCCGGCATTACATATATTGAAATATCTATTATTGAGATAATCTGGCGGGTCAGTTTTCCAGATAAACTTCTTCCATGTTTCCATTGGATGGGTTCTTGTATCTTGCCGTGGCGCTTAGACTGGATGCCTTTGTTCTTCTGTTCAACTTGCAGGATATCTTTAGTTTCCCTGGGCTGACATCAGTCAGGAGCCAGTTGATCCCATTGTTTTTGGGGTCGGCCTTTGTAAATGCTGGTTTACAGCTTCTGACCTTTGTGCCTTCAGGCAGGTGTAGTGTAAGTATAATGGTCTTTGGGGCCGGTGCTACTATATCTATCAGAAGCCTGGCCGTATTTCTGGACATCTTGATCTTTCCATTCACCTGTGCTGCCCCTGCGCCTTCAGGCAACAGGCAGAAAACGGCAAGGCATATCATCAGGCAAAGGACTGGTCTTGCTTCTGTTAGTATTGTATTTGCCATTTCCATCTTTGTTCTCCCGGATTTTTCATGCAGATACTGCGGAAATTTATCATTTTGAGGCTGGAGGCTGTGAATCTGGATGATCTGGCTGGAACGAATGTGTCTGCTGGTCCCATTTGTACCTTCCTGCAGACCACAAGGCCTCCACTTCTTTCAGGACATTTTCAGCACCTTTTACACCCGATAGCAGGTCGTATGCATCAAGTATTTCTTCGTCACTTATTATGCTGTCAACATTCAGGTCAGCCCAGCAAAATGGCATTGCGATAATCCTGTTGTTGCCCTCAATCGGCACAGAAGTAGCCTTGCCAGCCTTCAGGGTAATTGTGCCGGTAAACGTGGAAATCTGGTTCATTGATGCATTTTGGGCAATGGCGGCCAGGTAGATGAATCTTTTGTATCCAAATTTGCCCTGGGCAATCCATTTCACTGCCAGGTCGTCCCGGTTTGTAAAGGCCGGCATGCCTTTCAGGATATTTACTCCCATGTCATCACCGTCAGTGATCAAAACGGTTCTTTGCGCAGAGGGCCTGATAAACAGGTCGATGGCCACCGGGAATATCTGGCCCGGGGCACTATGTTCTGGAAGATATCTTCTGGCCGTTATCTCCAGGCTTGCCTGGACAGGATGAAAGCGTAAATAGGCAGCGGCTGCAGCGGCAACAACGATGAAGATACAGGCAGCCCAGAAGAACATGGGAATGCGGTTTCGATGGCTGCGGATATCTTTGCTGCCACCGTCTGAGGCCTTTGCCCCTGTTTCTCCGCATGAGCAGGCCTGCTCTTCTTGCACATTGTTCTCATGGCCTTCTTTTTTATCCGGGGCCTGTTCCAGGATTTCAGAGATATCAACCCCTAGTATTTCCGCCAGCTTTAGTGCGTTTTCACGTTTTATGCTGGGATAGCGGCGGTTTTCCCACCTGGAAATGGTATCTGAAGTGACCCCTACAGCCACGGCAACATATAGCTGTGTCAGGCCCATTGCCTCTCTTATCTCTCTGACCTTCTGGCCATTGAGATTTACAGTGGCTGGCAGCTGCCGGGAGTCTATGCCGGGAGCATCTTCACCATTGTTCATAATGTCGGTCTACCTCAGAGCTATGCAGTGATAGTTTGCTGTAATTAAAAAGAAATTCAGCAGGACGGCATTCATGTCTATCTATGTCAGCAAGACATCTATAGATATTTAACCCTATGTCCATTGTTTTATCAATGTCTGTTACATAAGGTCAAGACAGGACATGAGATACATGCCGGAAAACTCCGGCACGGCGCCGTGTATGAATGTCCAGCCAGTCGTGGTGTCCGGGAGAAGAATATTCTGTGGATAGCCTGTAATACGGACATCATTAATCAAGGAGGAACAAGAGATGAAAAAAACTGAAAAGAGAATAGATGAAAAGAGATATGTAATGATTCATGCCAGATCTGTATTGCGAATATGCCTGGTAGCCGTGATTGCATTAGGTATTTCTGTACTGGCATACGCTTCAGGTGCAGGCAACTCTACCAGCGTCAAGGATGGACCTCCGGAATTCGTGGATATAAATGTTCAGGCAATGTGTCCCAACATGAAAGGGCTGAAAAAAGACCTGAAGTCTGTAAGGCATTTTTCACACAAAGCACATATTGATGCCCTTAAAAAAGATGGCGGCTTCGTATGCTCCAATTGTCATAACGGGGCCACTACAGAAAAGGATATCATCGGCATGGACAAGTGCAAACTCCTGGAAAAAGAGCTGGATGCAACAGGCGGCCCTGCAAAACTCAAGAATCATTTTCATGGACAGTGTCTCAAGTGTCACAAGGAACTGAAAAAAGAGGGCAGCCCCACGGGACCGACTTCGTGCAAGGGCTGTCATAACAGAAAGGAGGAGACCGCAAAATGAGGAACAGACTTGTATCATGTTTCATGACAGCTTTGTTCGCCTTTCTGGCAGGTAGTTTGTTTTTATGTCCAGCCGCGCAAGCAGCCCATTCCGGCAAGGGGCAGGTAATTGTCTCCGTGCAGGCTGGGCAGGACCCTTGTCCTGTTTTAAAGGATATCCTGAAGGAGCCGGAGAGCTGCAATCAAAAGGATCTGCCTGGCGAATTCTCTGCAGTTGCAGTGAAGGGCAGCGGCAAGATGTCGGCAAAAGAGGGTGCTTCTGTAATCCTGAAGATATCAGGTCAGGGAAAGAGCACAGGCAAGGTGATCGGTGTCTATGATTTGCCTGTCGGTATGAATGCCTTGAAAGATCTGTTTCAGGATAGAAAGTCCGTGGTACTGTGGCTGGGCGAAGATAACGCAAATCTTATAGTAATTGAG
The DNA here is from genome assembly GCA_026992735.1 of Deltaproteobacteria bacterium. Taxonomy (GTDB): domain Bacteria; phylum Desulfobacterota; class Dissulfuribacteria; order Dissulfuribacterales; family QOAL01; genus QOAL01. The sequence continues at coordinate 20,145 of JALWYO010000114.1, read as the reverse complement.
CCAGACAAGGCCTTCACTCCGGAAAAGGACCAGCGTATAAGGATAAAGATCAAGGAACCAGTCAAACTCGAGGGCTGTTAGTCTGGTCATGACTGGATGTGGTGATAATTGTGCCGCCTGCCTGTAAAAATAACGGGCAGGCGGTATTTTTTTCATCATCAGGCAATTTGCTGTTAAGTGGTTGTTTCATATGGCCCGGATATTTCATCAGGCATGTAATTTTAAATTGAAAGCATGGTTTGGCTGTGGAATAATCCATCATCGTGTAATTGCTTACGGGGTAATCGCCGTTATTTTTGCAGATAACCGCCTGTTTACAAAATGGGAAATGCACAGCAAATCTCGGCAGTGCCCCGTGATCATTTACTTTGTGTCTGCTTGAATGAGATTTGACTGTAAGGCAGGAGGCATGGCCCTGCCTGTTATGCGAGTGGTCAATGGCACAGAAAATGCGGTGTTCTGTGGGCAGATGCGGAAGGTGGAGACATGGCAAGAGAACAGTGGAATAGCCAGCTCGGTTTTGTGCTTGCAGCAGTGGGCTCGGCCATAGGCCTTGGAAATATCTGGCGTTTCAGTTACATGGCTTACCAGTACGGTGGAGGTGCGTTTCTAGTGCCCTATGTTGTGGCATTGCTGACCGCGGGCATTCCCCTGCTGCTGCTGGAATTTTCCATGGGGCACGAGCGTGGAGGATCGGCACCTCTGGCCTTTGCCAGGATAGACAGGAGGTTCGAGGCCGTGGGCTGGTGGGCCGTTACCTTTGTAATGTTCGGCATAGTGCTGTACTACACGGTGATAATTGCCTGGTGCCTGAATTACTGCGTTTATTCAGCCGGTCTTGCCTGGGGGCCTGATCCCAATGACTTTTTTTTCAAGCAGTACCTGCAGCTCAGCCAGAACCCCCTGGAGCTGGGCGGCATCCGGGCACCTGTATTCATCTCTACTGCTGTTATCTGGTTCCTGAACTGGCTGATCGTGTTCAGGGGCATTGGCAGGGGCATTGAGATAGCCAACAAGATATTCATGCCCATACTCTTTGTTATCACAACAGGGCTGGTCATCTGGGCATTGACCCTTGACGGGGCATCCGAGGGCATTGCTGCCTACCTGTATCCCGACTTTTCCAAGATTGCGAAGCTGAATGTATGGATAGATGCGTACAGCCAGATATTTTTCACGCTCAGCCTCGGGTTCGGCATAATGGTTGCCTATGCCAGCTACCTTCCGGCCAAGGCAGACTTGACAAGGGGGGCGGTGCTTACCGGCGTAATCAACAGCATGTTCTCGCTGATGGCAGGTTTCGGGGTGTTTGCAGTCCTTGGATTTATGGCGCATGCAAAGGGGCTCCCGGTTGCCAAGGTTGTTTCCCAGAGCATAGGCCTGGCATTCGTGGCATATCCCCAGGCCATGAGTATCATGCCAGGAGGGCAGGTATTCGGAATCATCTTTTTTGCCAGCCTCGTGGTTGCAGGGCTTTCATCATCCATTTCTATTATAGAGGCCTTTGCCGCCGCCATAATGGACAAGTTTGCATTGAACAGGCGGTTCGTGGTGACCGCACTTTGTATCCTCGGCTTCATTGGATCAGCAGTTTTTACCACGAGGGCCGGGCTGCTGTGGCTGGACATAGTGGATCACATGCTAACTCATTACGGCCTTGTGACAGTAGGTTTGCTTGAGTGTATCCTGGGTGCATGGGTTTTTGGCATAAAGAAGCTCAGGCTACATATAAACGCGGTATCCTCTATCCATCTTCCCAGGATATGGGAGCATCTCATCCGTTTTTTTATTCCTGTTGTGCTGGGCCTGATGCTGGCAGGAGACATAATAGCTGACTGCAAGAAGCCTTACGGGGGGTATTCCTGTTTTGCCATAGTAATGATAGGCCTTAACTGGATTGTCTTTACCCTGATCGTGGCGGTTGTGCTGACTAAAAGGCCGTGGCGCTATGATTACATGCTGCATCTCAAGGAGAAACAGGGATGAAACACGTCCCTCTTGCTGAAAGGCTCAGGCCCAGGACCCTTGAAGAGTTCATAGGCCAGGATCACCTTCTTGGTGAGAACAGGATATTGAACAGCCTGCTGGCCAGGGGCACGCTGCCCTCCATTATCCTCTGGGGGCCTCCTGGCTGCGGCAAGACAACGCTTGCGCGTATTCTTGCAAGGCTCGTGGACGCCAATTTTGTGAGTTTTTCTGCCGTGCTGTCAGGAGTAAAGGAGCTCAGGGCCATTATCCAGGAGGCAAAGGAAGGGCTCAAGCAGGGTGGCGCCAGGACGGTCCTGTTTGTGGACGAGATCCACCGTTTTAACAAGGCCCAGCAGGATGCCTTCCTCCCCCACGTGGAATCCGGGCTTATAACTCTAATTGGCGCCACTACTGAAAATCCATCTTTTGAGATAATATCTCCGTTGCTGTCCAGGTGCCAGGTGCTGACCCTGAAGCCACTTGACAAGACAGCCCTTTCTACCCTGATTGACAGGGCCCTGAAGGACAGGGAAAGGGGCCTTGGTAGGCTGGATATAACCATAGATCAGGATGCAAGAAATGTAATTATTGCCAGGGCCGACGGTGATGCCAGGACCCTGTTGAATTATCTGGAGCTGGCATCAGAGCTGGCAGTGTCTGGGCGGCCAGATGGCAGCGGCGGTGTTATCACAATTGAGCTTGTGGAAGAAGCAATTCAGCAAAAGGCCCTTCGCTATGACAAGAACGGGGATGAACATTACAATCTTATATCGGCATTTCACAAGAGCCTTAGAGGTAGCGATCCTGATGCGGCACTGTACTGGCTGGCCCGCATGCTGGCATCAGGAGAGGACCCTCATTATGTCGCCAGGCGAATGGTAAGGTTCGCCAGCGAGGATGTGGGCAATGCAGATCCACAGGCCCTGACAGTGGCCCTTAATGCCCTGACAGCCTTTGATTTTCTTGGGAAACCCGAAGGAGAGCTGGCGCTGGCCCAGTCAGCCTTATACCTTGCAACTGCCCCTAAGAGCAATGCGGTTTACAAGGCCCTTGGACAGGCACAGGCAGATGCAAGGAAGCTGGGGAGCCTGCCTGTTCCGCTGCACATCAGGAATGCCCCTACCAAGCTGATGGAGGGCCTGGGATACGGCAGGGGTTACAAGTATGCACACGACCACCCTGATGCAGTGGTAGAACAGGAGTACCTTCCATCTGAGCTCAGAAACCGGATATACTACCAGCCTACTACCAGGGGCTATGAACGCACAATAAAGGACAGGCTGGACAAGTGGAGAAAGATACTTGCCAGGAGAAGGGGGGCGGCGCAGAGGCGTTCTGGTCCTGGAAAATAGGAATCATATGTAAGCGCTCGCAGGGCACCGCATCTGCTGTGTTGGCGGGCGTTTGAAGTACAGAGAGTACGACTGCGCGCCCGCCGCCTTACATCTGCGGCACCCTGCAAGCGCTTACAGAAAGGGAAATATACAGTAAAGCCCATTGAAGCCTGTGATCAGTTACACTCATATTCGTATCTATTCATATTCAGCATAGTGAATGGTCTTGTTTTGGAGTGCCACTTAGAAAAACAAGAAATTATTCACCGGAACGGGAAAACAAGATCATTTACGAACCCGCATTACCGTTAATACGCTGAACAGTTACTCATATTCTGTCTTCCTTCCAGCTTCTCTGCATAGCCATCTCTACAAGCCTGTCTATGAGGCTGCTGAAATCAAGGCCCGCTGCCGCTGCTGCCTGGGGAAACAGGCTTGTGGGAGTCATCCCGGGAATGGTGTTGGTTTCTATGGCAAATATCTGCCCTGACTCGTCAATAATCATGTCTGTGCGGCTGTAGCCGGATAATTTCAGTGCTCTGTGGGCCTTAATGGCAATTTTCTGAGCTTTTCTTGCTGTCTCCTCTGGCAGTTCTGCCGGGCATATCTCTGTTGTGGCCCCTTTCTTGTATTTTGCTTCATAATCAAAAAATTTGTATTTCTCCGGGTCTGGTATTATTTCCACTATTGGGAGTGCCTTGAGGTCGTCCAGCCCTATGACTCCCCCGGTGATCTCCCGGCCGGTGATGAATTTTTCAGCGATGATCTCGCTGTCCCACTTGAATGCCTCCTGGATGGCGGTTTTGGCCTCTTCCCTTGCCTTGATGATTTTTATGCCCACGCTGGACCCCTGGTTGCAGGGCTTTACGATGAACGGCAGGCCTATTTTTTCAACGATTTCAGCATCAGCGGGCCTGGATGCCCTGTCAACGTGGAGCCAGTCCGGCGTGGGGATGCCTGATGCCCTGTACGTCACCTTGGAAAGGTGTTTATCCATGGCAAGGGCGCTGCCAAGAACCCCTGAGCCCTGGTAGGGCAGTTCCAGCAGTTCCAGCATTCCCTGGACCGTCCCGTCTTCGCCGTACCTGCCGTGCAGCAGGATGAACACGCAGTCCAGATCGGCCGCATCAGCCACAAGCCTGGGAATGTCCGTGGCCGCGTCGTAGCGATGAACTTCGTATCTGTTCTTGTCAAGGGCCTTTTCCACTTCCATGGCCCCGGCAAGAGAAACCTTGCGTTCTGCTGATCTTCCTCCGAATAGCAATCCGAGCCTGAGCATTTTTTTGACCTCTCCAGTCTCCGTCAGCCCGATTTCAGGGCTGCATGAAAGTTTGTGTTTTCCTCAGCGGTATTATCTGGTACTGCTTTTAACTACCATGGCTGGAAAGAATAAAAAAGCGTTATCGGGAAATGAGTATCCGGCAGTTCCTGTGCCTGCAGTCGGCGTAGTTGTGCCCGGCCCTGATGGAAGAGTGCTGATGGTGCGGCGTGGCAATCCGCCCGCCAGAGGGCTGTGGTCTGTGCCAGGCGGGAGTATCGAGCTGGGTGAAACCATGTTCCAGTGTGCTATGCGCGAGGTCTGGGAAGAGACCAGGATAAGATGTATGCCCCTGCGCGTGTGCAATGCGGTGGATGCAATATACCGCGATCAGGAAGGGGCAATCAGGTTTCATTACGTGATAGTGTACGTGGTGGCAAGGTGGGAAAGCGGTGAGCCTCAGGCCGGGGATGATGCCTCTGAAGCAGGCTGGTTCAGCCTGGAAGATATAAAATCTCTTGATACCCCGGGGCGGACTTGCGAGCTGCTTCAACAGGTCAGGGAGCTGCAGGGTTTTTGAGTTGCTTGAGTAACGCGTGGGAAAATCCATGACCATGCCTGTTCAGGATAGCAATATGCGGTCTCTCAATTACCGCCCCGATATAGACGGCATGCGGGCCATAGCCGTTCTCGGTGTAATTGCCTTCCATGTCCGGCCCGATCTTGTTACCGGCGGTTTCCTGGGAGTTGACATATTTTTTGTTATATCCGGGTACCTTATAAGCCTGATACTTGCCAGGGATATTACAGGTACCGGGCGGCTTCACCTGCTGGAATTTTACAAGCGCCGCATAAAAAGGATATTCCCTGCCCTGCTTTTTATCCTGGCGGGCACCCTGCTGGCCGGCTTCATGGTGCTGACACCGGATGATCTTGCCACACTCTGCACCAGCGCGGCCTGGTCCCTGTTCTCCGCAGCCAACATATATTTCTACTCGTCTATTGATACAGGTTATTTTGCGCCGGACAGCAGGGAAATTCCCCTGCTGAACCTTTGGTCACTGGGCGTGGAGGAGCAGTTTTATTTTCTGTGGCCCTTTTTCATGCTGCTTGTGCTCAGGCTGATCAAGAGGAAGCGATGGATCATGGTTATGGTGGGGTTTGTATTCCTGTCATCACTGGTTCTGGCCCAGGTCAGCTGTGTCAGGTGCCAGTCATTTGCCTATTACATGCTTCCAACGCGCGTATGGGAACTGATGGCAGGCGGAATATGCGCCCTGCTGGTGCATCATGAAATAAGGATTCCAAGACGCTTTGCCGAGGTCATGGGGGTGGTTGGATTGGGCATGGTCATGCTGAGTATGTTCATGGTGTCACGCTCTGACCATATACCAGGGGTTGGGGCGCTACCCGCTGTCATGGGGGCATGCATGCTCATCCTGTCCTCGGTTTCGTCTGTGACTGCTGCGGGAAGGATTCTGTCCACCAGGGCCCTGGTAGCCGTGGGGCTTATCTCCTATTCGCTGTACCTGTGGCACTGGCCTCTGCTTTCCTTCCTGCACTATGTATTTGGGGAGGTGACCTGGAAGGCAGGGGCCGCAGCTTGCATGTTGGCATTTGTGATGGCTACAGTCAGCTATTTCCTGGTGGAGCAGCCATTCAGGCGCAGAAACCTGTCAACCGGCAGGGTGTTTGTCCTGTATTTTTTTATTCCCTTGTCGCTGGCCCTTGCCTTATGTTACGGCCTGATCTATGCCATAAATCACAAGCTGCCCGGTCTGTATGACTGGGAAAAATACAAGGGTCTTGAGGCGGAAATGCTGCCGGCATACATGTATAGTTATAATTGCCAGTACGACACTTTCGATCCGGCAGCCTTCGGCCAGGACAGGTGCGTTTATCCGCTGCATACCAGGCCGACTGTCCTCCTGGCAGGCGATTCCAATGCAGCCCATTATCTCGGCATGCTCATGGTGTTTGCAGATCATTTCGGGTTTTCCATGAGAAATGCCACGCAGGACTCCTGTCCCCTGCTGCTTGACGGGCCGGTGCCGTGGGTGTGTGCAGAATACAGAAAGGGCTGCAACATTTACCTGTCATCCCTGCGGAAGGAGATATGGAAATACGACACGGTCATAATCGGAGGCTCCTGGAATGATCTTGATGTCTCCGGTCCGAAAGGAGAGTTCAGGAGGCGTTTTTCAAGCACAGTACGTGATCTTGCCGGCAGGGTCAGACATGTGATAATCCTTGGCAAGGTGCCGGTGTTTCCGAACTACAACAAGGACTGTGGAAGACGGGTGATCCGTGCAGGCTGGCTGGGCCTGGACTGCAGAGAGCATGTCAGGAACAATCTGCCGGACCATGCAGTAAACCAGTTCATGAGAGAGCTTGCAGCAGGTCTGGACAATGTGGACTATTTTGACATCAGGGAATTGCTCTGTCACCAGGGATACTGTTCGCCTTACGTGGATAACATGCCCGTGTATTACAACACCGACCACTTGAGCATAGAGGGTTCCAGGCTGGTGGGACAGGCCATGATAAAAAGCAATTTTCCCTCCCTGAAGATTTTCGAAAAGCTGGCACAATGAATGTCAATACGCATTCATCAGGGCTGGAGGGGGATGTTTCTGTAGCGCAGTCAGGCCAGGGGCTGTTTGTACTGTCCTTTAAGGGCAACTGGAGCATTAAGGCCAAGGTGCCTGATGCCTCGGAGGTGCTTGACAGATTAAGGTCCATTTTATTGCCGGATTCCGTATTCGCTCCCGTGGTCCTCGTGGATGTCCAGGGGCTTTCCTCGTGGGACAGCCTGTTGATATCAGTGCTGATGAGTGTTCAGGATTTTCTCAGGGATCAGGGAGTGGAGATGGATCTCTCCAGCCTGCCTGATGGAGCGCTGCACATGATGCAGCTGGCATCAGGGAGCCGGGATGCGATCCCGGAGCCGGATTTCCAGGCTACAGGCTCATTCCTTGAGAGGATGGGAAACAACACCCTTGCTCTCATGGATTCAATAAGAACATTTCATGAGTTTATGGGTACTGTTGTGCTTGGTATAGCCAGGGTATTCATGGGCACAAGGAGCAGGTTCAGGCCTAAAGATTTCTTGCACTGCCTGGAGGAGGCAGGTGTCATGGCCCTGCCAATCGTCAGCATGGTGAGTTTCCTGGTTGGCCTTATCCTGGCATTCGTGGCCACTGTTCAATTGAGGATGTTCGGTGCCCAGATATATGTCGCAGATCTTGTGGGCATCGCAATGGCAAGGGATATGGGCGCCATGATGTGCGGGATAATAATGGCGGGCAGGACCGGGGCCACTTATGCTGCCCAGCTCGGAACCATGCAGGTGAACGAGGAGATAGACGCCTTCAGGACACTGGGCATCAGCCCGGTGGAATTTTTGGTGGTCCCCAGGATACTGGCGCTGGGTCTCATGATGTCCCTGCTCTGTGTGTACTCTGACCTCCTTGGCATCGCCGGAGGGGCAGTAGTGGGCTCGGGTTTTGGTGACATAACTCTATATCAGTACATAAACGAGACGCAGGCGGCTGTTTCTCTCACGCATTTTTTCATAGGCTTGGTAAAGTCATTTATTTACGGCCTGATCGTTGCATTGGTCGGGTGTCAGAAAGGTCTTTCATGCGGCAGGAGCGCTGCTGCGGTTGGGCAGGTTACCACTTCTGCCGTGGTTACTTCCATTGTGTGGATAATTGTAACCTGCGCTATTGTCACCATGATATGTTATGTTTTGGGCATATGAGTTATGAACAGGACTGACAAGAAACAGCCTGCCAGGTCCCCGCACATACAGGTGGTGGACCTGACCATGGCCTATGGGGATTTTGTGATCCAGCGGAATCTGAATTTTACCATCTATAAGGGCGATATCTTCATAGTCATGGGAGCAAGCGGTTGTGGAAAGAGCACGCTGCTGAAACACTTGATAGGGCTCATGAGACCTGCAAAAGGAAAGGTGTTTTTCGGAGACACTGATTTCTGGGCAGTGCCTGAATATGTCAGATGGGAGCTGATGCAGAAATGCGGGGTTTCTTACCAGGATGGTGCCCTGTGGTCATCCATGACATTGAGTGAGAACGTCAGCCTGCCTCTGGTCCAGTACACGTCGCTCTCTGCATCACAGATAAGGAGGCTGGCATCCCTGAAACTGCGCCTGGTTGGTCTTGGTGGGTTCGATGATTTTCTGCCTGCACAGATCAGTGGCGGCATGCGGAAGAGGGCAGGGCTGGCAAGGGCCATGGCCCTGGACCCCGAGGTCCTGTTTTTTGATGAGCCTTCCGCCGGCCTTGATCCTGTAAGCTCCAAGCGTTTGGATGACCTGATCCTTGAGATCAGGGACAGCCTCGGGGCAACTGTAGTGGTGGTGACGCATGAGCTGGCCAGCATATTTTCTATTGGCAACAATGGTATTTTCCTGGATAATAAGAGCAGAACAATGCTTGCAGCAGGTGATCCGAGGGAGATGCTTAAGACATCCCAAGACCAGCGTGTGATAGAGTTCCTTACGAGAGGGACTGGAAGGAGAGAACCCCTCTGTGCTTAGGAAGCCGAGTCCGGTTTTGATTGGGGCCTTTGTTACAGGGGCTATCCTGTTGCTTGTGGGTGGCCTTGTGTTTTTCGGCTCAGGTCTTCTTTTCTCTCACAGCCAGACATTTGTCATGTTTTTCGACAGTTCTTTGAAAGGCCTGGACGTAGGTTCTCCTGTTACCTTCAGGGGGGTGCCTATTGGCCAGGTAAAGAAGATAAAGATACTTGTTGACCCGGAGACCGGGGGGTTCAAGATGCCGGTTTACATATCCATTAACCCGCGCAGCCTGTTTTCCTTTTCTGCCAAGGGCGGTATCAGTGAGCTGTCAAACCAGGCCATGAAGGACATAATTGCCAGGCGAGGACTCAAGGCCCAGCTTCAGGTACAAAGCCTTGTTACAGGGAAGCTGCTGGTGGACCTGGATTTTTACCCGAATGCCCCTGTGCATTATATAGGGCTGGACAAGACCCACGTGGAGATACCCACGGTCCCGTCCACTGTGGAGAATATAATAAAGACCTTCCAGGAGATGCGTATAGACAAGCTGGTTGCCAGAGTAACATCTGTCATGGATGGCCTAGATGCCCTCCTGAAGTCTGGCAGGATAGATGCTACTCTGGAATCCATCAATGACACCATAATGCAGCTTCAACACGACATGAAGGCACTTACTCCATCCCTGCTGGCGACCTTGAGGGATGTCAGGCAGACCAGTCAAGCTGCACGGAACCTGTCAGGCAGTGCAGATAAGAGGCTTAAGGCCCTGGCCAAAGATCTGCATAGATTGTCCGTCTCTCTGGACGGCCTGGTGGCCAGGTTGAACGGTATTGCCGGCCAGGTGGAATCCATGACAGCACCTGGCTCCCGGGAACGTTACGAGTTTGAAAAGACCATGGACGAGATGGGGAAGGCTGCCCGGTCTCTGAGGGTGTTTCTGGATTCTATTGCTGCTCAGCCGGACTTGATCATAAAGGGCAGGAAGCAGGAAGATGGGCAGGAACGGTAAAGGCATGAAGGAGATGCAGGAGTGGATAAAGGTGGGATCAGGCTTCAGTATGGCGGCAGCTTTTATATTGCTGGCATTTGTTTTGTCGGGCTGTGCCATGTTTGCAGGTCCCGGGCCTGCACCGCGCTATTTCCTGTTGACGTCAACAGATAATGGAAGCATTCAGCCCCATGGAACAGGCAGTTCAACCTGCACTGCGGCTTTCATGCCGTCTATGCCAGAGCCTTGCAGTGCCACATCCGTGCCTTTGCCCGTTATTGTCGGCCCGGTGGAGATACCCGCCTACCTGGACAGGCCGCAGATCGTCAGGCGTATTCAGGACAGCATGCTGTCTGTCTCAGAGCTCAACAGGTGGGCAGAACCCCTGGACAGGGGGATTGAGAGAGTGGTGGCCGGGGATATATCCAGGCAGTCACGCGGGTGTTTTAATGCCAGGCCCTTTTCCCTGGTGGCACCTGGTGAGGCAGGCCTTTCAGGGCCAAGGGTCCTGATTACCTGTTATTCCTTTGAGCAGCATGGCAATGGCGAGGTTGTGCTTGATGCAGGCTGGAGCATATTTTTTCCAGACGGCAATGCATCCATGATCGGCAGGAGGGATGTATTTACCGCCATGGTTCATGGGCCAGGGATGGACAGCACCGTAGGCGCCATGAATGAGGTCTTAAGCCAGCTCTCAAAAGCCGTAATGGATGACCTCCAGCGCCTGGTTGCTGTTACCAGATCCCCCTGAGCCCCATGTCTCTTCTGGCATGATCTACTCTCCGTTCCAGGCCTACCCTCCATTCTGCATGTATCCTGGCACTGGGTGGAGTGATCAGCTCGGGAAGGCCGTAAACCAGCCGGTCTGCAGCCTGGCTGGCTTCTATGACAGCCTCTATGCTTCTGGCCCCGTACTTGTATTTTGCAATTAGCAGGCGCAAGAGGAGACCAGAGGTCTTTCTGGCCGCCTTTTTCCAGTGGCTGTTCATCTGGTGGGCTATCACAAAGGCCCTTTTAAGCAATATACGCCTAAGCTCTTCCAGCTCTGCATCAGTGGCTGAATCCCTCAGAAGCTGTTCCGGGATGTCTATGCCGTCTATATCCAAAACGACCCTTAGCCTGGACATGAAATCCGGGATTTTCAAGGCCTTTACAAGCCTGGCTTCTTCCGGTTCGTCCAGTTTAAGAAGCTCTTCCATCCTGGCATACGAATCCTTGACTCCTCCGGCAAATACGAACACGCTTCTCCCGATATATCGTGGTATGCCATGAACGTAGGTGACCCCATCCTGCATGGACGGGAGAAAATACCGCAGGTAGCCGAATTCATGCCCGTCATACCTGCAATCAAACTCGTCCCAGAATGCTACCGGCACTTTTCCCTTGGCTACACTTGCCCTTACCAGGTCTATTGCCGCGTTTATCTCCTCCGGGCCGGAAAACTGGGTAAGGTTGAACTCGAAGAATTCAAAGGGATTTTCCGGGAGGTTCCTGGAGATGACCCCGGCCACTTCCTTTACGGCAAAGGATTTTCCAGAACCTGGAGGGCCGAATACGCCTATACATAGTGGGCGTTTGCACACTTCCCTGGAGATATAGCTGTTCATGACCGCCTGCAAGGTTACAACAGGGGCGATCTCGGCAGGATCAGTTGTGCGCAGGTTGCCAACCTGGAACATCCTCAGGTGCTTGAAGCCGCTTTTCCTGTTTACCTCTTTCTTGAGATTATTTAATACTTGAAGAATAATTGATATGTATCCAAGTTTTTGTAATTTTTCATCTCTATTGCATCTGACATTTCTTACCACGTTGGTAAAGAATGTGCGTATGGCAGCCTTACGTGTCTCATTCCATCTCTGGCATGAAACCTGTTCCAGCAGCTTGTCCATTCCCGGGTTGTAAGGTGGCAGCTCAAAAAAGCAAGGGTCAATACAGGTCTCTATGAACGAACAGGATGCACCTGATGGATAATTGGAGGAGAAATCCAGGTTGGGGAATTCCAGGCATCCATTGAAGTAATAGCCCTTTTCCCTGAGCAGCGCCCAGTTCATGAGAACGCGCTTGGAGAGGTCAAAGAAGAAACCCCTGCCAGAGGGAATATGCCTGATCCTTATCGCATCTCTTGCCAGCATTGCAGTAACCAGGGTATCGAAGCAGGGCACAGAGCCACTTTTCCTATTAGATCCTTTTTCCGGCAAGGTGCCTTCCCTGTGGCGGAACATGATTCTGGACGGCCCGGCGTAGAGCAGGGCATTGGGAAACATCTCTACAAGAATATGGCACTTGAACCTGGATGCATGGCTATCCCACAGGCCGACTTCATCGGATTTGAGCGCCCTTATGCACATGGCAGCCAGGGATTCCCAGACCATTGCGCTGTCCATCTCCATGCGTGTTGTTTCAAGGTCTGACAGCCTGCAGAATAGCATGAAATTTCTGCCAAAGGCATCTGCCCACTGGGTCCAGTTGGCAGGTGTTATGCCAAGGGCCATGGCCCATGCATCCTGGTTGTTTTTCCTGAGGTCTGAAGCGATTCTGGGTGGATTGCCACTGTCGTCAACGATTACTATGCCATTGTTGCCGGTAATTTTTGCCTTGTTGCGGCGGTTTATCTCCAGCATTTCCGGCCTGGGTGGACGGCCTCCTGGAGGAAGTATCTGGCGTACCATGAACCAGCCATGGTCGGGATCATCCTGGTCCTTGCCAAGCTTGTTGAATATCTGAAAAACCTCTCTTTCATCGCCATAGGCTATGGTATCGATCCTGGGTGACAGCTCCGTAGTTGTCAGAAAGGAAGAGAGCCACGTGAGAAATTCCTCCATGCGGCCTTCAACAATGCTTATCCGGCCACTCAGGAGCTCTATGAAATCCGCCGGGTTGTAGCCATAGGCCGGCAGACTGCCCTGGGCAATCATGCTTACTTCCTGGACAGGAAGGTTGGTAATCTTTATCCTTGAACCCAGCAGCAGTATTTTCCCGTCTGGCATGTCTCCACACCTCCCATGAATTTGTTCAATGTTACATTATTCAAGGGAGATATGCCAATTTGTATTTGCATATTTAAGAGATAACGGGCCAGGTCAATGCCCAGCTTTCGCTGCCATTGCCGGTATGGGTGAATCCTTTGGCAGTCAGAATATATTAATGAAGAAACGCGGAAAGAGTTAATGACGGGAATGGAACAGGGCCGGATATCGGGCTGGACAGGCCTTTCAATATCCAAGTGACCTATGATGTTGTAACTGATCACAGGTTCCAATGGGCTTTAGTGTATATAATCCCATTCTGTAAGCGTTTACAGGGTGCCGCAGATGTAAGGCGGCGGGCGCGCAGTCGTACTTCCTGTACTTCAAGCGCCCGCCAACACAGCAGATGCGGTGCCTTGTGAACGCTTACCCCATGATGTTTATTTTATTTTGTTTGTTGGGATTATTTTCTCTTTCTTGGGATGTTGGAAAGGTCTTCCTTTATCACGAAGAGTATCTTAAAGTCCTTTTTAAGGGAATCTACGAGTTTGTTTAACTCCTGATCAGGCATGTCCTTCAGGCGGGTGTAAACCTCTCTCCTGCCTACAGGCATGTGCTCGTGTGATGTCAGTACGCTGACAATCCTGCCCCCGAGTTCCCGTATCGCGTTGAGCAGTTTGTTAAGGGATCCAGGGCGATCTTCCATGTCAAAGGCAAGCTGTATAGGGCTCCTGTAGGCCCCTGTTATGCTGACCATGACTTTGAAAACATCTGTTTCCGTAATGATGCCGACCACGTGATAATCATTATCAACAATGGGCATTCCGGAAATCCGGTTTTCAAGCATTATCACAGCAGCCTTTTCAACGGAATCATCTTCTTTCAGGGTGATGGGATCCGGGGTCATAATGTCTTTGACCTTTATTTCTGAAAGGAGATAGTACAGTTCGTGCACGTCCAAGGTGGTTGCCTTGGATGGGGCAGCTTCCTTAATGTCCCTGTCGCTGATAATGCCGATAAGGTGCCCGTCTCTGACCACTGGGATACGCCTTATATTGTTTTCCTTCATGATTTGTGTTGCCTTCATGATGGAAGTGTTTTCATCTACAACAATTGGCTTTGTAGCCATCCATTCCTTTACAAGCATGGATTGCCTCCTGGATAAAGTTTTGGATATCTATTTTATATGGTACTAATGAAACTGTAAATACGATGATTTTATAACTGGATCTCCTGTTGCCGATCCATGTACTGGGGAGCCAGGCGCGTAAGGCCATTGGCAAACCCCCATATTTTGTATTTTAACAACAAAGTTATTAAGATTTGCATTCTGTAATAGGAGTATAAGGCGGTGTCAAGATAAACAATCTGTTACTCTCGCAGGCAACTGGGTCAGGTCTTGAAGAGGCCCTGTGAGCTGTCCGGGATGTAAATTTAACTGATTGTAATAACAGATTATTTTTGTATATAAATTTCAGGTAATCATGTTATGGCAAGGTTCACAGTAATAGGCCCTGGAGCGCTTGGCATACTTTTTTCAGTAATGCTCCATGATGCCTCACAGGATGTCTCTTTGTTGGACTACAGGGAGGAGCGTGCGCATTTTCTCAATGCTAACGGTCTCCGGTTGCTCGAAAAAGACCGGGTTATTGATGCGCATCCCCCTGTAGCAACCAAGCTGGAGCCGCTTGTCCCGGCGGACTTTGTCTTGGTATTTGTAAAGGCACACCAGACAAGGTCTACCATCCCTGCGGTCCGAAGACTATGCTCTTCAGAGACTATGGTGCTCAGCCTCCAGAACGGGATTGGGGCTGCTGATATACTTGGGGAAGCTGTGCCTGCAGAAAACATATTTCTTGGAACCACAACGCATGGAGCAAACTTGGTATCCCCAGGCGTGGTGCGTCATGCCGGTAGTGGTCCCACTGTAATAGGTCCTCATCACCCTGACAGCTCATCTATGCATAGGCTGGATGAACTGGCAGAGATCTTCAACAAGGCAGGTTTCAATACTTCAGTGGTGAACGATATTTATCCCTACTTGTGGCGTAAGTTGCTAGTAAACGTGGGAATCAATCCGTTGACAGCGCTGACTGGCTTGAGAAATGGCGCTCTCTTGGACTTTTCACAGACACGGAGGCTCCAGGAGATGGCGGTGGCCGAGGCCTTTGGCATAGTAAAGGCTTCAGGCATCGATCTGGGTATGGACATATCAGAGGTTCTGGAGATGGTTAGAGAGGTCTGTGTAAAGACAGGAGAAAATATATCGTCAATGCTCCAGGACAGGCTCAATGGCAGGCCTACAGAGATAGGGTTTATAACCGGCGCAGTCGCTGAAAAGGCCCTAAGACTTGGCATGTCTGCCCCTGTTAACGAGATGCTCACACAGCTGGTTGAATTTCATTCGCGTGCAGGATGGGGCCAGTTTTCAGGCTTGTTCGAGCTGGCTGATAAAGATGTGGACAGTTCCCGCGCTGGTTGAAAAAAGATGTTGACGCAGGCATTTCAGGTGGCTATATAAGGCAATAGTCAATGATGTCTGAACGACTAACCCAATCCAGACTATCAACATAAGATATTCCACGAATATTCATTAAGTGATATTCTCTTGAAAAGTTGTCCAAATGAGCCATAGCTGCTCGAAAATATTTGCTTATTGCGGCAGCCTTTGCCAGGTTAGACTTTTTGAGAGATTATACTTAATGAATTATTGAATCATCAGAGCTTCCCTTTTTCCACACAGTAAAAAGGTATGGCTTGGAACGACTATCCCTGATTAGGACGGTAATAGCTATTTTTTTCTGTTTTTTATCCCCTAAGTTGAAAAATATATCAAAAAATATCGAGGTATTTTGAATGGCCAGGCGCATCAAAAATAACAAAAAGGAGACATCTGACGAAAAATTTTCCGGCAGGTCTTCCGGCAATTCCAGTTTCAACAGGAAGGACAACCGGGAAAACGTCAATCCCCCTCAAACCCTTTTTCTTGATGAACTGAAAAAGAAAAGCGTAACCGAGCTTTACAAGGTAGCCCAGGGCCTTGGTATTGATGCCACGCATGCCAGGAAAAAGCAGGATGTAATCTTCAGTATACTTAAGGCCCAGGCAGACCAGAAGGGAAGGGTTTATGGCAACGGGGTTCTTGAAATACTACAGGATGGCTTCGGGTTTTTAAGAAGCCCTGATTATAATTACCTGCCTGGCCCGGATGATATATATGTTTCGCCGTCCCAGATAAGAAGGTTCAATCTGAGCACAGGGGATACCATCTCCGGGCAGATACGCCCTCCGAAGGAGGGAGAGCGGTATTTTGCCCTTCTAAAGGTAGAGTCTCTTAACTTTGATCCGCCAGACAGAGCATTTGAAAGGGTCCTGTTTGACAACCTTACCCCTCTTTATCCAGAGGAGCACCTGCGGCTCGAGACCGTTCCGGAAAACCTTGGCGGCAGGATAATGGACCTGATGACACCCATAGGAAAGGGGCAGAGAGGTCTGATAGTCGCACCTCCCAGGACAGGCAAGACCATGCTCCTGCAGTCCATTGCGAATTCCATATCATTTAATCATCCCGAAGTATTCCTGATAGTGTTGCTTATTGATGAACGGCCTGAAGAGGTTACTGACATGCAGCGCTCCGTCAAGGCAGAGGTTATCAGTTCCACCTTTGACGAACCTGCCCAGAGACACGTTCAGGTCTCGGAGATGGTGATTGAAAAGGCCAAGCGCCTGGTGGAGCATAAAAAGGACGTGGTCATCCTGCTGGACAGTATCACAAGGCTTGCCAGGGCTTACAATACTGTAGTCCCGCCAAGCGGCAAGATACTCTCGGGAGGCGTGGATTCCAATGCTCTGCACAGGCCTAAAAGGTTTTTTGGTGCTGCCAGAAATATTGAAGAGGGTGGCAGCCTGACCATCATTGCAACTGCGCTCATAGATACCGGCAGCAGGATGGATGAGGTCATATTCGAGGAGTTCAAGGGTACCGGCAACATGGAAATCCATCTTGACAGAAAACTGACGGAAAAAAGGATCTTCCCTTCGCTGGATATCAACCGTTCCGGCACCAGAAAGGAGGAGCTTCTTCTGCCGCCAGAGGTGCTTAACCGTGTCTGGATACTCAGAAAGCTTCTTTCTCCGCTCAATCCTATTGACAGCATGGAGTTTCTCATCGACAAGATGAAAGGCACGGAGAACAATGCCGAGTTCCTGGCCTCAATGAACAGGTGATCGCAGCCCTGATAAATCTACAAACCAAACAGTTGTATTAAGATAAATGCAATTTATCCCTCCAGGGTTAGTGAAGTTTGTGTAATTGCTTGCTGTGTAGGCAGTTGCTCATCAAAAGCTTGACTATAATGCCACATGTTTTTTATAAAGGGATGCCGCATCCTGACAGATGCGTTGACATGAAATGTTAAACAGGCTTCTGTGTGCAGGGTTTTAAAGGATTTATTTTTGAGAAAGAGGAGATAATAATTATGAAAAAGGGAATACATCCAGAGTACCATCTCGCAACTGTAAAGTGTGCCTGCGGAAATGAGTTCCAGGTAGGCTCAACTGTCAAAAATATCAAGGTTGAAATCTGTTCCCAGTGCCATCCATTTTTTACAGGAAAGCAGAAGCTGGTGGATACTGCCGGCAGGGTTGAGAAGTTCCGTAAGAAATATGGCAACACCCTGGAAAACGCAAAGCAGTAACCTGTCTGTTTGCAGAGAACAGTATTTCTGCGTTGCCGGACATTAGCAGCAGGCTGGACGTTTCATGCGCTTTCAAAAGCGTCAAACTTATAATATCTTTTATAAAAGAGATGGAAAGAATAACAGAATTGTCAGTATGCAGGTAATATTCGCCAATGTTTCAAAGGCTTGAAGGTATACAGAAAAGGTTTTACGACCTTGAGAAAGAACTCAGCAATCCTGAAATTATAAAGGATCAGAAACGCTTCAGGAATGCGGCAAAGGAACATGCCGACCTTGATGAAATTGTAAAGGCATACGAGCGGTTTCGTCATGTAGAGGAGCAGCTTGAAGAAAACAGGCTGATGCTTAACGACAAGGACCCCGAGATCAGGGAGCTTGCAAAGGACGAAATCGATGAACTGACTAGGGAGTCCGATGATCTGAAGGAGAGGCTGAAGCTTCTTCTTCTGCCAAAGGACCCCAATGATGAGCGGAATATACTCCTGGAGATCAGGGCGGGTACAGGTGGTGAAGAGGCCGCTCTTTTCGTTGCCGATCTTTTCCGCATGTACAGCAGGTATGCTGAAAAGAAGGGCTGGAAAGTTGAGATCCTGTCGTCTCATGAGACAGGCATTGGAGGTTTCAAGGAGATAATTGCCCTTATAAGCGGTGACAAGGTTTACAGTAGGCTGAAATATGAAAGCGGTACTCACAGGGTGCAGAGAGTACCGGAGACAGAGACTCAGGGCCGTATTCATACCTCTGCTGTTACAGTGGCCGTACTGCCTGAAGCAGATGAAGTAGATGTGGATATAAATCCATCTGATCTGAGGATAGATGTTTACAGGGCCTCTGGTGCAGGAGGTCAACATGTGAACAAGACCGAATCTGCTGTCAGAATTACGCATGTTCCAACCGGGCTGGTGGTGCAGTGCCAGGACGAGAGAAGCCAACATAAAAACAAGTCAAAGGCGATGAAGGTCCTGGCTGCTGGAACTCAAGCAGAGGGAGCAGCAGGCGCAGCAGTCTCAGGAACGCCGCACAATCGTGGGTACCGGAGACAGGAGCGAAAGAATCAGGACCTACAATTTCCCCCAGGGTCGAATAACAGATCACCGCATAGGTCTTACCATTTACCGCCTGGAAGATATTATGCAGGGAAATCTGGATGAGATAATTGAACCTCTTGGAACCCATTTCCAGGCAGAGGCGCTGGCCTCTGAATCTCCCCAGGCCGACAAGGTTGCCTGAGACCATACGCCAGGTCCTTTTCAGGGCCACAGAAATCCTTAAAAAACATGGGACAGATACCCCGGAACTGGATGCGCAGGCCCTTCTCTGCCACTGCCTGTCAGTGCCGAGGGCATTTCTTTTCACCCATCCTGAGCATGTCTTGACACCAGACCAGGCCAGGCTTTTTGATGCCCTGGTACAGCGCAGGAATGACCGGGAGCCTGTTGCCTATATAACTGGCGAAAAAGAGTTCTGGTCAAGGTCCTTTGCCTGCAATCGTTCAACCCTTGTCCCAAGGCCTGAGACAGAGCTGATAATCGAGACAGCTCTTGCATGGTTCCAGGATTCCAGCATAAGACCTGCACATATTCTGGACCTTGGCACAGGCACGGGATGCATCGGTATCACCTTTGCCCTGGAATTTCCTGGTGCTCATGTAGTCCTTACAGACAAGTCCCTGGCCGCATTGAGGGTGGCCAGGGTAAATGTCCTGCGGATGCTGAAGAATCAGAATATGGCATGCATGTTATGTGCGGACTGGTTTGATGCTTTTGCTGAAACAGCACGCTTTGACCTGATTGCTGCCAACCCTCCATACATAAGCCCTGCAGACAAGTCCATGTTGCCGCAGGATGTTGTGCGGTTCGAGCCAGATCTTGCATTATTTGATAGAAACGATGGATACGCAGCCATAAGAACCATCTTTTCCAAGGCATGGAAGCATCTCTCTTCCGGTGGCTTGGTCATCTGTGAAACAGGCTGGGATCAGGCAAGCAATACAGTGGATTTTGTCATTGCCACGGGACGCTACAGTAGGGTTTTTGTCAGAAAGGATCTGTCCGGCCATGAAAGAATAGTTGCCGCTACAGTATAATCCGTAACTTCTCAATAAATCAGGGCTAACGATTTTGGACAACGGTGTCCGAAAACATTCATAGATACCGCCTTAGTATTGGCCATAATTCGGCCTCTATTAGCCCGTAATCCATTGTTTTTAAGAAACAATACCTGAAAAACCTTATCACCTGTCTGCTGACCTTGGAGGTAAAACGGAACAGGTTATGAAAAAAAGAACTACATGCTGGGCGATTGTCTTCACTGTTCTCTGATTCTATCAGCAATCTTTTATCTTGTTTGGCAAGAGCCTTCATCTTTGATGCCATGTTGCTCAGC
>JALWYO010000113.1 GCA_026992735.1 Deltaproteobacteria bacterium | reverse complement strand
TTTTCCCTTTCCAGTCCTTCAAGGTGAAATCTGAGGGCGTCCAGCATATTTTGATATGCCTCGTTTTCTGTGGCTCCGGTAGCAACACAGCCTGGCATTTCCGGGCAATAGGCAGAGTAATTTCCGTCTGCCTTCTCAATAATTATTGTGAACCTTCTCTTATTCATGCTTTAACCTCGCTTGCTTGAAAATGCTGTTTAATGTCCCTGGCGCTATGTCATCTCTCGCTTTCCCCGCTATGGTCACAAGTCCCGGCTTTATAGGGTGCTTGAATTGCCTGTGGCTGCCCTTTTGTCGGACCTGATACCATCCGTCCCTTTTTAAGAGCCTGATGATTTCTTTTACCTTCATCAGCCTACAGGTTGCGACTTCCTGAGCCTAACTACCTGTGTTTCATTTTCTTTTTTTGCGATGCCTGTTCCCGCCAGTAGCCTTGCCGCCTTTTCAGCAGCGGATTGTTGAGCTTCCGGCAAAAAATGCGCATATCTTTTACGTTATCGCTGAGTCTTTGTGTGTCAATAGCTTGCCAATCATGTCCAGGGTAAAAAACTCACCACTTGCAGCAAGCTGGACAGCGTAATGATGTCTGAGTCCGTGGAGGGGCCTGAATGACTTGTGCAGCATGGCGGCCTTCTTGATAGGCTTGACTGCACTGCAATCCACACGCTGCCTGCCTTGCCATCCAGGGAAAATATAAGGGCTTCCAGGATGAACACGGTCCAGCCATTCAATCTGTTGTTCAAGAATTTCTCGTATCATACTGTTCATAAGTATTTTTTTGTCTGTCCTGAGCTCGCGTTCTTCAAAGCTATTGTATTGTACAGATATGCCACGGGCTGCAGGGGGGATGAGAATGTCATGATAGGCCAAATGCTTTCAATCCCAGAGTAACTCCTTCAGTCCCGATTCTCTTGCCGTATGTTGTCTTATGCAATGTTCCAAGGCAGAAACGCTTCCCCATATTACGATTTCCTTTCTGGCCCTGGTAATTGCAGTGTAAAGAAGTTCCCTGCCGGCCATAAGCGATGATGCCGGGGGAAGCACAAGCAGGACCCTGTCAAATTCAGAACCCTGGCTCACATGTACGGTCACTGCCCAAGCTGGATCAAACCTGGGCAGCATGGAGGGAGAAAAGCTCCTGACGGAATCATTCGACTGGAAACAGACCTTGAGCCTACCGTGCCTGTCCTTCCAGACCATGCCGGTATCTCCATTGAACAGGCCCAGGTTATAGTCATTGCGCCTGATAATGACCGGAAGCCCCTTAAAAAGCCGGTTGGTCCTGGCAGGTTGCCTGAAAAAGCGCCAGGCTACAAAATCATTAACATTCCTGCTGCCGTGCGGCCCGTCCTTTACGGCACAAAGTATTCTGAGATTGTCAAGAGATGCAATAGCATGATAAATATCATCGTTTTCAAGGATAGATGAGATAAATATCTCAAGTTCTTTCTCAAGAAATTCAGCGAGCCCTGCTTCCCTGTCATTTACAAAGCGCACCCCATTGACATCACCTTTGGAAAGAAGCTCCAGGACATCACTAACACTGCCCTTGTTTACTGCATTAGCCAGTTCGTGAATACCGCTGCCTGCCTCAAACCTGAAATTGTGTTCCAGGGTGATTATACAGTCCCGCAGGAAATGGCGGGGTTTCTCCGGTCCTTGAATCTCCGGGCAGTCACTGTCATTGCCTAAAAATTCCCCTGCCCTCTCCGCCATCTGCCTGAACCTGGAAGAATAAGCAAACTTATCTCTGCCAAAGCATATATCGGCAAGAACGCTGCCTGCCTCAACGGAAGCAAGCTGACAATGGTCCCCGATGAAAATCAGCCTGGCGTCCCTGCTGAGCGCTTCGCGGAGATGCGCCATCATGGGAAGGTCCAGCATAGATGCCTCGTCCACGATAACCACGTCCCATGGCAAGGGATTTTCCCTGTTGAAACGGAAGAAACCCGGACGGAATCCAGTGCCAAGAAGCCTGTGGACGGTCATGGCTTCCACCGGAAGGGCATTAGCTGTCTCATCTGGCAGGCCAAGTTTTTTAAGAGAGCCCAGGGCTGAGTGAATGGATTCTGTAAGCCGTGCCGCAGCCTTGCCGGTCGGAGCGCAAAGGGCCATGGATAGAGAACCAGGGCTGTAGCAATGCTGGATGATGGCCATCATGGCTGCCACTGTCCTGGTCTTGCCTGTGCCAGGCCCACCGGAAACCACTGAAAAGCGCCTTGCCACAGCGTTCAATGCCGCGAGTTTCTGCCAGTCTGGACGGGCTGGCCCAGGTGGAAACAGCTTGTTTGCAAACTCTATGGCAGAATCAGGCACCTCCATTTCCACCTTGCCTCTGGCTTTTATATCCCTGGCCACGAGATCTTCATAGGCCAGATAGCGGTGCAGATACAACCGCTGGCCCGCAAGGATAAAGGGGCTTGTATCTCCAGGCCTGCCCACCACGCCGGAGGCCTCTATATCCTGCATAAACTCCCGGAAGCCTCCAATCTCTTGCCAAAGCCATTCCACGCCCTTTTCCATGGCGTAAGCCTTCAGAAAGTCTTCGTTGAGAACAAGACAGGTATTTGAATCTTCAATGACAGTGGAAACGAGATACGAGGCCAGGGCCAGCCCTGTGGACGGCCTTTTGGCAATCCTGGCCATGAATCTGGCAAATTCCACCCCGGAGACCCCGGCCTGGCCATTGGCAGCCTGTTCTGCCAGCCTCGTGATGATTGTTTCACATCTCATAACACAATCCAGATGATGCTGTCTCACAAGCCCCTGAGACCAAGGCCGGGGTAACGGGCATCCAGTTCTTCCGGGGACAGGAACAATACACCGCAGCGTTCTGTTTCATCAGTATGCCCTACTCCTCTCAAAAACAGATAAAATGCGCCAGCAATTTTGGCCCTGGGGACAGCTGCCCTGTTCTGACGTAAAAATGCCTCCAGTGCCCTGAGATAGATAGCTGCCTGAAGCCAGTAATTGTGAGAATCCATTGCTTCCCGCATTGTCTCCTGTGAATAATATTCCGGACCCGGCCCCAGCCAGTTGCTCTTGTAGTCGAGCACATAGAGATTATCTCCATGCCTGAAGGCGAGATCTATGAAACCCTTGATTACGCCACCGCGGACCTCTTCAGGCAGTCCGGAGCAGGCCTGGAGTTCCTGGCGTGAAAATTTAAGGAAAAAATTCATCTCCTTTGCCATCCAGCACCTTTCTATCTGACGCAGCCTTATCCCCTGACCTATGTCAGAGTTGACAACTCGATGCGCCATTCCTGCCAAGACATCTGCCCAATCCTTCTGAAACCCGTGCTGCGCCAGCACCGATACAGCCTGCCTCCTCATTTCTGCCTCGTCAGCCTGAAAATCCAGCAATTCCAGCAGGCGGTGCATGCAGTTGCCTGCCAGCGCCCCCCTGGGAAATGAAAAGATATCCATGCCCGGAGCCGACAAATCCTGATCTTCCTGCTGTATTCCTGCGAGCAGCACCGGCCCCTGATCATGAATACCCTCAGATGCTGCCAAGGCTGAAAAACTTGTCTGGCACCAGCGCCACGGTGCCAGGGGAGACCGTGTTATGCGTTGAACAGGCCTGAGGGAAAAAGATTCCGGCCTGTAGGCATGGCGGACGCTTTCAAACTGTTTCAGTTGTGCAATCTTTTCACTGTATGTCATGCACCTGACACCATCCGCATCTGCCAGTATGCCCATGGCATCTTCGGCAGAAAATTCATCCTCGCTTTCCCCAGTGGTGGAGATCAGGGAAGAGAATGCTCCGGCTTCTCCTTCTATGCAAAGATAAAGCCTGCTCCTCGCCCTGGTAATTCCAACATACAGGAGCCTTGCCGTCTCGGCCCTTGCCTCTATTTCTGACTGGTTAAAGCCATTTTCATCAGGACCAGGTTGGCAAGGCAAATCATTATTCTGCATGGCCCGGACTGTTTCCTTGAGCATGGCTTCGCACTTATCATAAGGCATGCGGAGATCTGCAAAACGAACAGCATAGCAGCCTTTATCTTTGTCATAAAATATATCGCGTGGCCTACAGATGCACTGGTCTATGAAAGGCATGAAGACAACCGGGAATTCCAGGCCCTTGCTCCTGTGATAGGTCATTATCTTCACTATATCTTCATCTGTCTCAAGCCTGAGCTGCTGGCTTTCAGAGCGCTCATCCGGGGAATCTATATTTTCCTTGAGCCAGAGTATCAGTCTCTCAATGCCAGGATGTTCCTCACCGGCCTGGGCTAAAAGCTCTGAAAGCTGTCTCATGTTGGTCAGCAGCCTCTCGCCACCTTTCAGGCGCAGGAGCCTTTCGGGAATGCCGAACCTGTTGAACAAAACCCTGAGCATGGGGAAAACGCCACGGCGCTGCCACAGGGCCTTGAGCATGGAGAACTCTTCCACCATCTGTCCCCACTTGTCCTGGTCTTCCTTGATTGACAGGATATCACCGGCCTGAAACCCCATGGAAACCGTGGCAAGGGCCGTGGTGATGGCAAAGGCGTCAGACGGATGAGCCACGCCATGCAATATATAAAGCATCTCCACGGCCTCCCTGGTTTTGAAGACGCTGCTGGCACCGTAATAGATTGACGGAATGCCAAGCCGTTCGAGCTCGCCCTTAACCTTCCCAGCCTCCATGAAATCCCTTACAAGCACGGCAATATGGCCTGAAGACACATTATCCACAGCCTCCCCATCCATGGATATGACCGCCCTGCCCTTTTTGCCCAGCTCTATAAGCCTCTGGATCTCCAGTGCGGCAAGGAGCTGCGGAGAGGCCTCCCTATCCCGAATTTTATCTCCATCCTGAAGACTCTCCTCTTCGGGGTCAGGAACCCACATCTCCACTGCCGCCCTGCCTTCTCCGTCTATCTCTATCCATTCATGTCCTGCCCTCTTTGGCTTCACCCTGGAATATTCTATGCCGTCCAGGACAAACACCCTTTTCTCTTCCTGGCCGAAAATCGTATTGACTGCCCCGATGAGTTCCGGGTTGGAACGCCAGTTGGTGGCAAGGCTGAACTGCCTGGAGCGAGGCACTTCCCTCCTTGCCTGCAGGTAGGTAAATATATCCGCCCCGCGGAAGCCGTATATGGCCTGCTTGGGATCACCTATCAAGTAGAGCATGGAACGCCTGGAATCGGGATATATGCTGGAAAATATCTTCCACTGTATGGCGTCTGTATCCTGGAACTCATCTACCAGCGCTGCGGCAAACCTGGACCTTATCTCACGGGCAAGCATTGCCTTTCCTTTCCCCCGGAGCGCCTTTTCCATCATCACAAGCATGTCATCATAGGAAATCTGGGAAAGCAGGCGTTTCTTTTCTCGCACGTATTCGGTGGCAAAATCCCGTGCCTCTCTTACCATCACGGCCAGGAATCTCGCTTCCATGCCATTGTGGCTCTCCAACAGGACGTTCAGCTCCATAAACATGGGATTCTCCAGCATCGGAGACAGGTCTTGCCAAAATTCACTGAACGGCACCATGCTCCACTGTTTGTCAAGAGAAGCAAGCAGCCCTTCAAGTCTTCTCCTGCCAACCGCCTTCAGTGCCTGTTTTCTGCTGGATAAAATTCCATCGGCAAGATAGCGCATGTTCGAACCATCCCTGATACCGGAGAGATGAAAAAGGAATGGCCGGTCAGATTCTTTCGCTATTTGAAATACACCGGGAGAGGACAAAGATTTGTATTGCTGGCCGAGCTTGCGTTTGAACCTGCCGGTCATGGCATCCCTCATGGCACTTACTGGAAAAGAGTTGCTCAGTTCAGGGGATTCCGATACGGGCCGCAGGTATATTTCAATGGCATGATTATAGAATTCAGCGGCAGCCTTCTTCAAGGCGCCGCCATGATCCCTGGATATGGCACGCAGCCTGGCAAGCCTGCTCTCCAGTTCCCTGTGCTCTGCAATGGCCTCGCGAATTGTTATATCTGGAAGGATTTCAGGCATTGGAAGGGCAGCCAGAGGACGCACTTTCTCAAAAAACGATCCAGCTATGCCTCCTGTGCCGAAATACTGCACGACCATTTCCAGAAAGGATATTTCCGCAATATTTCTACTGTATAAAACCTTCCTGATAAATTCCTGCATAGCCTGCCTGTAAAGCTCATCCTCTGAGTGGATGACCTCCCTGTCCAGCGGAGAAACGGCCTCAAAGGCAAATTCCTTCAACATCCTCTGGCAAAAACCATGGATGGTGAATACAGCCGCCTCGTCCTGCCTGAGCAGCGCATCTTCCAGCCTCTGGCGCATGGTCTCCTTCCGGACACCCCTGGCCTGCAGACGGATGGCAAGAGGCTCAAGAAAGGTGTCAAAAGGCGGAATGCGGCCGGTATCCAGGAATTCCAGGGCCTCGTTTATGCGGGCTCTGATCTTTTGTTTCAGCTCCTCGGTGGCAGCTTTTGTATATGTAACCACCAGGATCTGGGAAGGCATAAGACCGAGTTCCATTATGAGCCTCAGATACAGACTGGTAATGCCATAGGTCTTGCCTGTACCTGCACTGGCCTCTACCAGGGCGTATCCATCCAAGCCAATGGAAACGGGATCAAACGGCTGCATGACTATTCCCCTCCGCTATTGGCGCTGGAAGAGGCTGTTCTTGAGGCGCAGGAGTAAAAATCCAGGCAATGGCGTATAAATTCCCTGTTACTGACAACCCTCTCCAGGAATTCATGCTCATGAGAATACCTGAAGGCAAAACCAAGCCAGTCATCCATCAAGCCCTTGCCGCCATGTTTCTGGGACCAAAAATTTTGTTTTTTTAACTCACTGACCAGTTTACTGGACAAGGAATACAAACATTTCGGATCAGTGGCCTCGGCCCTTTGGATATCATCCATGCTGTATATTCCATAATCATTCAAAATCTTTGCCAGTTTACTTGAGATAAAGTGAACTAATAACAGAGGCTGTTCATGACCGAGGAAATACATGCGCACCAGATTCGAAAGACAGAGCATGGCGGCATCCCTGGACAGGGCATCAAAATTCACTGCCGTGCCAGGATTGATGACAGAGGATACCGGCTCAGAGATATCCACAGAGGCGCAGGCTGTGAAAAGGAGATGCCTTACCCACAGAGCGGCCCATTCCCTGGCGTAAACCTTTTTCATGCGGTATTCAAGCATCTCTCCACGTGATGTGAGCCTGCCAAGCCGTCCCGTGATCTCGGCGGTCACGCCTCCATCTGCTTCAATGGAAATGTTGGCATCCATGTCTTGCACGCCATGGCCTTTCTTGTTCAACGCCCTGATCAGCTTGGGAAGATTCAGGCCTTTAAGCAGGTAGCCATCCCAGGCAAAATCGGCAATTATTCCCGGCGGCACCAGCCCTCTGGCCCTTGCTGTCTCAAGGCAGGGCCTGAAAAATTCGAGAACATCTTCATCTGTTGGCTTGGATATCTGCTTTCTCTCCAGTGACATGAACCTTTTCTGCACAAGCTCTGCAGCGCCGCGCTCTATGACATTGGGCTCTGTATCCTGAAGCACCTCTTCACCGATCTGCAAGTCTATGCCCAGCCTGTTCTTGAGAAAATGCTTTACAGGATTTGCAAAAAACCATTGAAAATCTGAAGCGCCAACCTGTATTGAAAAATCCCCTGATTCTTCCATGGGAAGCGCTTCCGGACACAGGGGCTGCACATCCTGCCTGGGCAGAAGCTGCCCCTTATCATCCACGATGCTCCACTCTCTGGCATAAGTCAGCAGCGAACCGGGACCACGCCCTGAAAAATAACGCCTGCTGAAAGGCTGCAGCGGATGCTCCCTTAAGACAATGGGAACAGAGAGATCGCTATCTTCCCTGGCAAGGCTGGCCCTTACAAAGTCATTCACATAAGACAGCAACTCGCTTACCAAGACAGATGGATTCTGTACTGAATCGTCGCATTCGCTCCTGCCCACGTAGCTTATCCATAACCGTTCCCTGGCTGACAACAGGGTCTCGAGAAAGAGATACCTGTCTTCATCTCTTGGCACTCTGTCTCCCGGCCGGAAATCCCTGGCCATCAGGTCAAAGGCAGGGAATACCGTCTTTCTCGGGAAATCCTGGTCATTCATGCCCAGAATACAGATGACCTTGAAGGGAATGGTACGCATTGGAACAAGACTGGAAAAGATGACCTTGCCTGTAATAAATGCCCTGGGAGGCATTTCAGAGCCGAGAATGCCCTGGATAACAGGCAGCATTTCACTGTATGAAAGCCCTGGTATTCCCGCTGATTCCATGGAAAAGATGATTCCGTCAAGCCTGTCCATAAGGGAAGCACAGCGCTGGTCTCCGGCAGGATTAGGGGAAATGAAAAAGAGCATCAACTGCTCAAAAATACTGCGCCATTCCTCTGGACTGCAGCGTTTTTTATCCTTTGCCAGCCTGGCAAAATCATGCAGGTTAAAGACGAACGACGAAAGGGCTGCAACCCGCGCCGTCTGCCCTGCTTCCACACTGAGCTCAAAAGGCGCAATCCCCAGGGATGAGAATGTCTTGTCCGGCTCTGAGGCAATGGCATGTGAGGCCATAAGCCGGTCAAGACCAAATGTCCATGTATTCTGGGTGACATCTGTCCTGGGAGAGAGTGTTTCCAGTCCACGCCGTATCCCGCTTACACGCACCAGCTCACGAATGTCAGACAGGTCAGCCTGATCCAGGTCCATGCGCTCCATCATGATGGGCTGTGACATGAGATCCACCACGTCTGATGCAGTAAAATCAGTCAAAGGGAACAGGAAAATCTTCAAAAACGCATCTGCCGCCTGGTCATGTTGGTATAATGGCTGATCCGCAATGGAATAGGGAATCCTGTGTTCATCAGGTGCTGCGCCAAAAACCGCATCAACAAGGGATGCGTAATTCTGTATGGCTGGTGCCATGACCAGGACATCCCCCGGAGTGAGATCAGGATGATGCTCGAAGAGATGCACGAGATAGTCATGCAGGGCCTCAACCTCTCTCAGGGGGCTGTAGCAGGAATTTATTATCAGGGATTCATCTTCTAACAGCAGACCATGCCTTGCAGAGCCGGCAGGTTCAAGCCCAAGCACCGAGTCCTGTACGGCATGCAGTATGGATACGGGCCCATGGCCGGCGCTTTCTGAATTGCTGACAAAGCGTTCTTCCCCATCCATGAAATCCAGGGCATAGATACGTGACAGAAATGACCGCCCGGCCTTTCCCATGGATGCCAGGATGGGGTTGAGTGAAGGGAAGAGATTGTCCAGGGTCTCCGGGTCCACCGTCTTTCTGAACCTGGCCCTTTCCTTTTTGTCTATAATGTCCATCCAGTATTCTCTGCATGGATTCATAATAAAGAGGTGGATGTCCACAACTCTGGACATGGCGGAAAGAAGCTGCAGGTGCAATGGCGGTATATACGAAACCCCGAATATATAGAGCTGCTCCGGCAAGGATATATCCGATGCGCCTTTTTCCAGGTGATCAGCAAGTTTAAACAGGTGTTGGACCCTGAACCTGCCCCCGGCATCTGAAGCCAGCATTCGCCACAGAGCTGCCTGCCAGCCGTGGTGTGGCGCTTCATCTCCCCTTTCCCAAGCCTGAAGGAGATCATAGCGGTAGTTCAAATAACGGTCAAAGGTATCAGCTATGCTGGAGGCCAGCGGATACAGGTCTGAACTGCTGCACCCGGAAATATACTCCATGAGCCCGGACATATCGTCTCCAGAGATAATGCCTTCACGGAGCGCAAGAAGCTGTTTCAACACTATCCACTTGAGCCGCTCCTTGGTCACTGTATCATTATCTCTGCTGCCAAAGCATTCCTGGGCCAGATCCCATGCAAAGGAACCCAGCAACTTGAAATGCACGTTGGCACAGACCGAATCCTGTTCCGCCATCCTTATGGACAGCCACTGGGCCATCTCGAAATTGTTTACCAGCACTACCACCGGCTCAAGAGAAAAACGGCGTGAGCGGTTAGCAATGACAAGATCCCCAAGCAAAGAGGCCATCTCTTCCAGCCTGTTACCCTGATGTAAAATTATATGCGGCATATCAGCAAACTATAATGTTTTGATGAATTCGCATCTGTCGTTAAGTTCCTGCACTACCGCAAGGTAACCTTCTATCGCATCCTTGATATTGTCAATCGCCTCTTCCTCTATTGTTCCCTGTGACCACCAGCCCGGCAGGCCTGGCACCCATACTGCGTAACCCTCATCTGTTTTTTTAAGCTAACCTTGTACTTCATGACATTGCCTCCAAGAAATATTTTGAGATTTGACGGGGCAATCTTCCTTTCTAAGGACTTAATTGTGAAATTCTCCAGATGGTCCTCGCCTGTTTTGCCATCCAGCGCTGCCTTTCAGCAATTCTATCCAGATTCCACTCGTTGTTTTCTTCTGCTATTTTTCTGGTTATCTCAAAAATGCTTTTTTCGTAATGCTTCCTTTTCTCATTGAAATCCTTATTTCCTGCCTCTTTATTCAAGGACTCTTCGATGATAGTCATATTGCCCAATCTGAATGTGGCTTCTTCTAAAATTGAATCAGAAAACTGATCCCATCCCTCCTGGGGGTTTTCTGGAAGTATATGTTCAAGAGTGTACTTGCGGCTATCCATGTCATAACTTTTGCCAGTCAGATGGTTCTCAAGGCTGAAGAGGATATAAAGGGCTATTTTTTTGTTCCTTGAAGAGGTTGTCCGCAATACTTTTTCGGAAAAGGCTGGAGAGAATTTATTGTCCTTAACATAAATTGGAGAAAGCCCTTTGATCACGTCAGAAATGCTGGAAAGTGAGCCTTCAGAAATCTGCTGTGCAACGGTGTTATATGTCCGTTCCTGCTTATTTGTTGCAAGGCCTGAAATCACATTATAGCGGAATGATATGGCACTTACTGTCCTCAATATTCGAAACATTTCACTACGGTCAAAGGCCCTGAAACATGCCATCAACAGGGGCCAGGGCTGTCTCACCCTGAACATTCGGAGCTGTTTAATAAACAGGCGTTCGTCCTCATGCCAAAGCTCGTCTTCCGGGTTTGAAAGTGCTACATATACATCCACGTCTTCTTCCATCTGCCGGAGAAGATCAAAAACAGCCTTTCTGTCAGGCGTGGTTCGCCTGATGGTCTTAAAAAGTTCTGCCTCCCTGACAAAGCTCTTGCGGCTGTTCCAGTGCGCCCTTAAAAAAGAGGGAAAGCTTTCGCTGTCAAGCTTATCCACCATCTTGTGCCATCGTCGTTCCAGGGCATCTAATTCCGATTCACTGCATTTTTCTCCACAAATCACAGAAAAAAGATAGTTTTTCAATAAATCAGTGGGAGAAAGGCGAACTCCCCTTGCATTCAGGGTTTCAAACACTCTAAAGGCATTCAGCTCATCTGTAACCGTAATAACGGTAAAAAAGAGCTTGTCCGAAAGCTCTGTTAAAAATTGGGCAAGTTTGCGTCCATCTTTTTCTTTGGAATAGGTCTCTTTGATCCTTGCCTTGAACCACTCAAAACTGTTCTTCAGCAGCCTTTCGGAGGGTTTTAAGCCCCTTTGGGGGAGTTTTTCCAGGGGGACCAGCTTATCTCCTTATTCCGACCAATTCGGCCACCGATTCCGAAGTTATCCGGCCACCCATTATGCCGTAGGCGGCACTGGTGTTTTGATTTTTACTTAGTGGCCGGT
>JALWYO010000112.1 GCA_026992735.1 Deltaproteobacteria bacterium | reverse complement strand
CAGTGAACGGATAAACCCTGAAATAGGTCTGAACGGAACCATCCTGGACGATTATGTGCTGAAAGATTTTCTGGATGTCAAACGTACCCTCGAAGGGGAGGGGCTTAACTGCACGGTTCACGCCCCATTTACGGATGTATCTCCAGGCGCAGTGGACAGGCGTGTGAGGCAGGTTTCAGTGGATCGTCTCCTGAGCGCCATTGATATTTCAGCCCTTTTTTCTGCCCGTTCCATGGTATTTCATACCGGCTGGGAGCGGAAGATATATGCAGACGTACAGGATGCATGGATGGAGAATTTTTTTGAATCCATGGAGAAAATACTGGCACATGCGGATAAGTCAGGGGTGCCTGTAATGCTGGAAAACGTGTTCGAGCTTACCACTGACCTTCACAGGCAGATATTTGACAGGTTTCCCAAGGGCATGCCGGGGTTCTGTCTGGATGCTGGTCATGCCTATGCGTTTTCAAAAATCCCGTTGTCCTCCTGGCTGGATGATCTCGGCCAGAGAATAGGGCATCTTCACCTGCATGATAACAATGGTGCCTCTGATGAACACCTGGCCCCTGGTGCCGGGATCGTGGATTTTGACCTGCTGTTTTCATGGATTGCCAGGGAGGGCAAACATCCTGTCATGACCCTTGAAGCCCATGATGAGGCCACGGTGATCCCTGGTCTTATGGCAATCGGCAGTTTTCTGGAGAAATATCCTGGTATTGCCGGATAGTATTTCCAGGATCAGCCTTTAAGGGAAAATTCTGCCTTCAGAAAGGTATGATCCGATGGTTTCTGCATTTTCCTGGGCCTTATGTCTATGGAGCATTCCCTGAGATTCTGGCAAAGTGCATCCGTGGCCAGTATATGGTCTATTCTCCAGCCGAGCCTTCGTTCAATGGCCCTGGGTATCCTGTAGTCATAA
Source organism: Deltaproteobacteria bacterium (assembly GCA_026992735.1). Lineage (GTDB taxonomy): Bacteria > Desulfobacterota > Dissulfuribacteria > Dissulfuribacterales > QOAL01 > QOAL01. The sequence goes on along the minus strand of JALWYO010000112.1, from coordinate 2,638 downwards.
AATGTGTACTGGTCTGGCTCATCCGGGTGCAGCAGCCTGAAACAGTCCGAGAGTCCCCATCCGAGGCAGTCCTTAAATGCCTTCCTGACTGCTTCATGAAAACATACATGATTGAGTTTTTTCTCAGGTGCATAGACATCTATCGGCTCAGGCGCCACGTTCATGTCACCGCAGCAGACAAGCTTGAGTGAATATTGATATCTGGTTTCAAGAAGTGTTCTCAGCCTCTTGAACCATGCGAGCTTTTTCTGGAAATTGGGATGATCAACGGCCCTGCCCTGAGGCACGTAGGCATTTATTATGTCGATTCCCTGAATCCTGCAGGTAAGCAGTCTTGCCGGATCGTCTGGTTCGTCCATGCTGTCACCAAATCCATAGGCAACATTATCTATGTCATGCGGACTTACCACTGCCACTCCGTTGTATGCCTTCTGCCCTTTAAATGCCAGGTTCATGCCGATGGATGAGAATGCCCCTGCGGGAAAATCGCTGTCCTGGACCTTTGTTTCCTGCAGGCACAGGCAGTCAATATCGTTTTCCTGCAGCCAGGGGAGTACTATGTGCAACCTGGCTCTCAGACCATTGACGTTAAAAGTTGCCAGATTGAATTTATGTTTTTTCATATAAGCCTGTTCCTGAGCTTGTTCATTTGGTAAAAAGTGACATCATGATAATGTGTAACATGCTTTTCATGCCAGGGCAAAACAGGCCCTGGCTTGTTCAACAATCGGGTTTAAAAACACAGGACGGAAAATGGGCATAAAATCCCTGGAAAAACTCCTCTCTCCAGGGCGTATTGCAGTGTGTTTCCATAAAGATACGCCCCAGGAGATAGAAAAGAAATTTTTTTACAATGTCATAGGTTCGAATTTTAAGGGCTCTATCTACCCGGTTGACCCTGACCGGGAAGCTGTCTGCGGCATACCAGCATACAGCGCGGTGAGGGATTTGCCTAAAAAGCCTGACCTTGCAGTGCTTACCGCTCCTCCCAAGGCCCTGCCCGGCGTACTCAGGCAGTGCGCAAAGGCCGGCATCCCCTCGGCTGTCATCTTTTCTTCTGATTTTATGCACAGGACAGAAAAACCACACAAGCTTATCAAGGAGATGACAGATATATGCTCGCGCTACTCCATCCGCTGTATTGGCCCTAATTCCCTGGGGTTTATAAGGCCAGGCCTTGGAATCAATATCAGCCTTGCCCTGGCGCGCCCTCCAAAGGGGAAGATAGCATTTCTCTCCCAGAGCGGCACCCTGGCCTCTGCAATCCTGGATTTTGCCCAGAGTAAGAACGTGGGTTTCAGCACCTTCGTGTCCCTGGGCGGACAGATGGACGTGGACTTTGCAGACCTCATAGATTTCCTCGGCATCGATCCGGAAACCAGGGGCATAATTCTCTACGTGGAATCCGTAAAGGATGCCAGGCGCTTTCTTGGTGCTGCCAGGTCTTTTGCCAGGAGCAAGCCCATAGTTGTTATAAAGGCCGGCAAGTTTGCACAGTCCGCCAGGCTTTCACTCAGCCGTATCGGAGCCCTGGCCGGGGAGGATGCTGTTTTCGATGCCGTGTTCAAAAGAGCTGCCATGGTCAGGGTGGACAATGTTCTGGACCTTTTTAATACCTCCGAGGCCCTTTCCAAGCAGGCAACTCCAAAGGATAAAAGCATTACAATTGTTACCAATGCCGGTGGCCCGGCTGTACTGGCCATAGACACCCTTATAAAGCAGGGAGGCGACCTTGCAGAGTTTTCGGATGATACAAAAAAGGCCCTCAGGGAAATTATGCCGCCTCACTGCATAATAGGGAACCCGCTGGATGTGCTGTCAGATGCGCCTGCTGAGAGGTTTGCAAAGGCCCTGGAGATATGCCTTGGTGACAGGGATGCCAATGCAGTACTGGCCATCCTGAGCCACCAGCTGTTATGTCAGCCAACCAGGACAGCCCGCATGCTGGTCCAGATAGCCGAGCTGTATCCATACAGGACGATACTGGCATGCTGGATGGGAAGTGGAGACATGGACGAGGGCAGGCGCATACTCAAGGAGAACGGCATACCCACCTTTGCTACACCTGAACAAGCGGTAAAGAGTTTTATGTACATGTGGAACTACCAGGAGAATGTGCGCCTGCTGTCAGAAACGCCCTCAAACATCCTGATGGATTTTCAGCCGGACAAGGAAAAGGCCGTATCCATAATGCAGAACGTGCTTAAGGAAGGGAGGCTTTTTCTGCTGGAGCGCGAGGCCAAGGAGGTTTTTGCAACCTATGGCATAAAGTCGCCACCCATGAAGCTGGCGCGCACTGCAGAACAGGCCCTGGAGATCGGCAGGGAGTTCGGTTTCCCTGTTGCCCTCAAGGTAGAATCTCCCGATGTGCCGCACAAAAACGAGGCAGGCGGGGTATTTCTTCATGTGCTGGAAAACGAGGTCCAGGACGTATTTCTCCAGATAGAGCGTAATCTCAGGAATTTCAACCCGTCGGCGCGTTTTAACGGTGTAACCGTTCAGCCAATGATATTATGGCCCGGATATGAATTTGCCATTGCCGCAAAAAAAGATCCGACATTCGGAGCGGTCATAGTCTTTGGCCTTGGCGGACAACTTCTGGGGCCGGAGAAGGATTATGCAGTAGGCATCCCGCCTC
>JALWYO010000111.1 GCA_026992735.1 Deltaproteobacteria bacterium | reverse complement strand
ATAATACTCAGCGCAGGCCAGGGAACGCGCCTGCTTCCCCTTACGGCCAGGCTGCCGAAATGCCTGCTGAAGGTCAAGGGCAAAAGCCTGCTCGAATGGCAGGTAACCACGCTGGCAGATGCCGGCATAAACGACATACTGGTTGCCACCGGATACGGAGCGGACCAGATCCAGAACCTGGTTGACAGGCACCTTGCAATGTTTGGCGTAAGGACATTTTATAATTCGGGATATGCAGAAACAGACAACCTTGTAACATGCTGGACAGTCCGCCACGAGATGAACGGTGATTTCCTGCTGCTAAACGGGGATACTCTCTTTGAGCCCGCTGTCCTGGAAAGGCTTATGTCATGCAAAAGGGCCCCTGTTACCGTTACAGTCAGCTCAAAGGCAAAATACGACTCGGACGACATGAAGGTCATCATCGAGGACAGGAGGCTCAAGGCCATAGGGAAAGGACTGCCATCCGGGCAAGTCTCTGCTGAATCCATCGGGCTTATCTATTTCAGGGACCAAGGGCCGGCCATCTTCCGGAATGCCCTGGAACAGGCAGTAAAAGACCCTGCATCCGGCAAGAAGTGGTATCTCTCCGTAATCGACGAGATCGCCAGGAAACAAGAAGTCATGACATGCCCTGTCACCGGACTCAAGTGGTGCGAGATAGACTATCCCAGGGACCTCAAGCAGGCAGAACCAGTGACCTCTGCCATTGAAATGTACCAGCATGGTCATGTAAACAGGGAGCTTGCCCCCGGATACTCCATTGCAGGCAGTGCCCACATGGCATAAAAAGTCATTGCCTGCCCAAACTGCTTCATGTCACCTGCCATGTTCCCATAACAAGTCCGTTCCGGCCTTCAGGCTTGGAATCCCTGTAAACACCCTGCCCCTCCACTGAACAAAAACACGTGCTGCTTGCAGAACGATATATCATACGGGAGATAATCAAGCCTGCGGCACTTATATGTGCCGTGCTTGTATTTATATATGGCAGCTTCATTGCCGCAAGGTACTGGGCTGCTGCTGCCCAGGGAGAACTGCCAGGGACAACGGTGATGATCCTAGTCTTTTACAGGATCGCAATTGCCATGGAAGTACTCCTTCCAACCACTCTTTATCTCTCTGTGGTTATCGCCATATCCCGGCTCTACAGGGATGGCGAAATGACCGCCATGCTTGCCTGCGGGATAAGCCCATTCCGAATAACCATGGCTGTCTTCATCACCGGCCTTCTGACAGCAGTGCTGGTGGCGTGCTTTTCCCTGTCCATAAGGCCCTGGGCCTGGGAACAATTCTTCATGGTCAAGGCCAGGGCAAAGGCCAGTTTTGACCTGAGAAGGATGAAGGGCGGGATATTCTACGAGATATGGAACGGCCGCAGGGTCATATTTGCCGAAAGGGTAAACGGGGGAAAAAACAGGGCCGAGAACATATTCATACAGACCAGGAACAATGGCAAACTCCAGGTCATATTCGCCAAGGAGGCCAGGCAGTACCTGCCTGAAAGGGCTGCCGTGCCCATGCTCATATTGTACAATGGCCGTGACTACGAATTTTCCCAGACCGGAGACAGGGAAGTGATACTCCAGTTCGAGCAGTCGGAAATGGCGCTTGAACCTGGCGAAATCGTCAAGGAAGAAAAAATCAAGGCATCTCCCACCAGAAGACTCCTGCATGCCAGGGACAGCCGGGAAGTTGCAGAACTGGAATGGAGGCTGATAACGCCTGTCTCCACTCTCCTGCTGGCCCTGCTGGCCCTGCCCCTGAGCAGGTCCTCTCCCAGGCGCGGCAGGTATGCCAGCGTTCCCCTGGCAATCCTGGTATTTGCCGCATATTACAACCTTGCAGCCATTGCAAAAAAATGGGTGGCCCAAGGGTTGATAGACGCATTTCCGGGCCTCTGGTGGAGTCAGATCATGCTCCTCGGCCTGGCGGTATTCCTGTTCTGGCTTCCGGAGCTGAAGGTTATCTTCAGCAGGAGACGCATGTAAGCCCCGGGCAGCACAAAACTGTGCACGGACCGCAACAACAACATGAAAATCCTTGACCTCTACATAGCAAAAAACTACCTGAAATTCTTCATACTGGTCATTGCCATACCTACAATACTGTTCAGCTTCTTTGAGCTGCTTTCACAGCTCGATTCAGTAGGCAGGGGAAGCTACAGCATTAAGGATGCCATTATATTCATTATCCTCACTACGCCAAGGCGCCTTGTTGACCTGACGCCTATCTCCACCCTCCTTGCAGGCATAGCAGCACTTGGACGCATGGCAGATCACAGCGAGCTTGTGGCAATGGAGGCAGCAGGAATGTCCAGGCAGCGGATTATCATGTCCGTGATAGGAGCATGCAGCCTGATAATGGCAGCAGCCGTGATATCCAGTGAGTACATAGTGCCTCCCCTGGAACAGAACGCAAGACTGATGCGGGCTCAGGCCCTGTCTTCCAAGGGCGTGACCTTCACCAGAAAGGGATTCTGGGCGCACAGAAAAGGCTCTTTTATTCATGTCGGCAGAATCATGGGAGAAAATACCGCGGCAGATATCGATATCTTCACCTTTGACAGCAGGGGTAACATGGAAGTTTTTATCCATGCCCGGAATGCAGCAATCACTGGCAGGGATCACTGGGTCCTGCACGATGTCACCAGAAAGACCATAAAGGGCATGGAAATCCAGACCGCAAGGCTTGATAAATTCGACCTGCCATCATTTATGACCCAGGAACAGGTCAGTGCCCTGGAACTCCCGCCTGAAACACTCTCCTCACCTGAACTCATAGATTACATCCATGCCCTTGAAAAGAGCGGCCAGAACGCCGACCCCTACAGGCTGGCCCTATGGAGAAAGGCCAGCCAGCCCCTTACAACCGAAGCAATGGCAATGCTGGCCCTTGCTTTTGTCTTTGGCTCCACAAGGAGGCGAAGCGCAGGGTTCAGAATTACCATGGGGGTATTCACAGGGATAGTGTTGTACTTCTTCGACCAGATCACTATGCACGTGGGCCTGCTTGCCGGCATCAGGCCGGCAATAGTGGCATTCATTCCCTTCAGCGTTATCTCCTCCCTGGCCTTTTTGCGCCTGAGGCAGGTAGGGTAATCTGCTGTATAAAATAAGAAGTAACCAGGCGGGCGCAGATATTGATAGGACGCAGATAAACGCAGACTTCGTACGCAGATAAAAGACAAAAAATCTGTGTTTTCTCTGTTCATCTGTATCTAAAAACTTGTAATTTGCACAACGGTGTCCGACATAGCAGTGCGGCAACGAAATTTTATACGTGCAAGGAAGGGCTGTAACGGCCCTTATTCTTGTTTATAGAAAAAAAATAGAGAAAAAACCAAAAAAGTACTTGACAGTCGCTTACAAGGCTGGTCTGAAAAATAGTAGTTATTTCAACTAATTAAGGAGAAAAGACCATGCCTTGCAATGCTAAACGCCTCGTTAACATTATGAAGATACTGACCCAAAATACAGTCTTGGGAACTTTTATCAACCCTGCCATAGATGCTCTTGAATATGTCAGATTCAAACCCGGCATATTCAAAACATTGAATATGTAAGGT
>JALWYO010000110.1 GCA_026992735.1 Deltaproteobacteria bacterium | reverse complement strand
TATTTATACCTCGGCTCTTTTTATAACAGCTTAAACTACTGTCCAAAATTTGGGGTCCACTTTAAGATAACGATTTGCCATGAGGGCGAGATCGCCAATTATAGACGCATATTGCCCCTAAAAAAACAAAGGTCCCTTGAGAAACAGGACGATTCCTCAAGAGACCGGGGAGAGATGGAATTTCAAAAAAAATTATGAGCTGACTATGCGCTAATAAGATGGATACACAAATTACAATTCCACAATCTGAGGCCTAAGAAGGATAACAAGCTCCTTTTTCACTATTCTAGTGTTTTTATATCCAAAAAGCTTATCACCTATAAAAGGAATATCACCAAGTATAGGCACTTTGTTACCCTGATGCATTTTCTGCTCGTCAATGATTCCCCCGATCACCAACAACTGACCACTCTTTACCTTGGCCATGGTAGTCATCTCCCTGATATTTACGTCGGGAAGATCAACCCGGACAAATCCTCTAGCCTCAGATCCAAAAACAGCCTTGCGAATATTTTCTGGATCATCTTTATGTTGCAGAAGCGAAGTGACAGGAGTCAACTGCAATACAATATCTTCATCTGAAGTTATATTAGCAACAACCCCTAAGCCTATTCCGGATAAAATATCTTGTGTTGTGACATCATAAGTAATTGTAGAACTACCCGCCGATGTATCAATAGTACTGGACACTTTACCAACAATCCTTGTGGTCTGACCTCCTGTAATCATTGCAGGCTGGCCATTCAGAAGAGAGACTTTCGGATTGAACAGAGTCTTTACTGAACCAAATTCCTTAAGAAAATTCAAAAATACATCAAATTGGTCGGTGGTCATGGTGAGTTGACCAAGGAACTTGACCCCATCAGTTGGATATATTACACCGTTATTTCCAAAAACAGGCTGAAAATGGAATGCCTTGTTTTTCAGAAGCTGACTCCAGTCAATGCCAACAGTCGTTTCATCTCTAAATGTAACTTCGATTATTTTGGCCTCAATAATTACCTGTTTGGCAAGTTCAGCTTTAATGTGATCAATATATTCATCGACCTTTTTCAGAATAGAATGGGGAGCCGTAACCGTTACAATTCCAAGGGGCCTGTCTATGACAAAATAAAAACCGCTAGAGTTCACCCCAGACAACTCTTTAGAATGTTGCCCTTTATGTTTCTCTTTATCTTTTTGGAAAGTTTTACTTTCGGTTTCGCTCTGGCCTTTAGAGCTTTCCACAAATGAAGCATTTGATAACCTTTCTATTTCAGAAGCTATACACCCATTTCTCTTCTTGATACTCTCCTCAGAATTATCTGGAAATAACCTTTCACATGTGTCCTTTATCTTGGCAACATTAATCTTAGGGGCACTCATAGCCTCTGTATTGAGTATTTTGGTTAAATTCTCTTCTATGGTTTTCCATAAGTCCAAGTTTTCACCTTTGTTTTGAACTGCCAGCAGCCCTTTCAAAGCTTCATCTTGATTAGAAGAACCAGTATTATTAATGGTACCGGTAGTGCCCAAAGACGCTCCCAAGAAGTTTCCACCAACATTGGTAATATAATCTCCTTTTGTAAAAGGATTTGCTATATAATACTGCTTGGTGTCCTTGTACTTTATGATCAGTGTATCGTTTTTATATTCGTAAAAATAATCTACCTGCCTCAATATTTCGTCCAAGGCCTTCCAAAAATTCGCATCCCATCTAATGTTAACGGCAACAGGAATCAAGTTGTCCACATCAACAGCCCAGCTTACATTCATACCCTTGGAACTGGCCAATTGTTTAATCACATCTTCTAACGGCACTTTGCCATCGACTGTATTTATATTAGAACCTACAATCATATCAGGTAATTTAGCATCTTCTTCGGAAACATGAACCTGCTTTAATTTATAAGATGGAGTCCATGTTATTGACGGTTTGGATTCTTTAGACATGATTGGCACATGATCTTCTTGCTGACTGACCGTATGCTCGCTCAATGATCCAGCTCCTGATCCAGATGCTTTTATCTCTTTCTTCGCAATTTCAGGGGTGCCAGCATGTCCTGCACAGCCAACCAGCAGGAAACATGCGCCAAAACAAACCAAACTCAACATAATCATGGTGTTAAGATATGATCGAATCATGAACCTTCCTCCTTAATTACTACCTGCTCTCCCCGTAAGAGACGAAAGCCTCAGCCTGGCAAATTCAACCATGTCAGGCGGTAAACTGTTGCCAGCCGAAAGGATTGAACGATACTCGGCAATAGCCTGGCTGGTCTTGGACAGGTATTCATAGCACCGCGCCTTAAGCATCATCATGTCCGGAGTTATATTATAATTTGCAGCTATTCTGTTTATGAGCCTGAGGGCCTGCCTGTAATTCCCCTGGGAGAAAGAAAAGACCGCATAGTTCCAAAGCATATCTTTTGTGGGCTTGGTATTCATTGCCATCTCAAAATATTCCTTGGCATACTGCGTCCTGCCCATGCGTGCAAGAGCCACAGCAGCAATGACTGCGGCTTTTGAATCCTGCTTATCAAGCTTCAAGGCCGCCCTGGCATTATTATATGCTTCCAGTATTTCGTTACGTTCCAAGGCAAGTGCGGCCAGTTTGTCTCTGAGCTTTTTGTTATCCGGCCACAATTGTGCAGCCTTTTTCAACTTTTCATAAACACCTATCATGTTACCATGTTTTTCCATGGAAGCTGCTTTTTTGATAAGCTCTTCTGCCTCCATAATCTGTTTCAAAGGCGTTTTAGACTTGTGCATCTTGCGAAGGATACGGAGCTTTGCCTTGTCTTTCTTGTTAGCAGTTACCTTCAGTTTGGCCTGTTGCACCTGAAGCGTGCCTGTTGCTCCTGGCGGTTTGGGCGGACCCTCCCATTCTATAGCCTTCCCCTTGGGGTATATCATTATGGTATTATTTTTCTCTATGCTATCAAGTCCCTTTAAATTCTTGATAATATCCAGCACAAAAGGCCATGGCACATTATCCAGCGCCAGGGTAAGAGTCCCCTTTACACCTTCATCCACTACGATATTCTTGCCACTTACCTTTCCAAGAAGCCTGAATACATTATGGAGATCAACTTTATAAAAATCGACGCTTATTTTTTTAGGGGCCTTATCCTGTGTATTTGAAAGGGTACCCAAATCTGTGGTGGCAGAATTGATTTGCACATTGCCTGATTTTGCTCCAGGTGAATGACTATTAGAAATTTTTCTGTCAGATTTCCTGTTTTTCAATTCCTGAAGCCAGTATTGCACATCTGCCCCTGACTTATCTGCAGCCTTGGCTGCAAAACAGGATAGAGGCAACCATGACCATATAGCCAAAGACAAAAACATGACAGATAGATATGGAAGTACCGCTTTCAAACTTGCTCTACTATGCTTCATCACTTACTTTCCTCCGGATGAAGGTACATGATTCTATCCCGATTGACCAACTCTCCCTTAAGATTCTCAACCTTTTCCCTGACCACGACCTTTTCCTTACCTATTGAAACAATTCTGCCCTTCCGGTAACCAATCCTCATTCCAGGCCTGAGCACATAACCTATACCTGAAGCATCCTGCGCCATTGCCAGAGGAGTACCATCAGACTCGTGAATTATTGCCACAAGAGTAAGCTGTCCAACATCCATGCATTCCAGCGGGGTATCACAATGAGATGGCCTTTCATCCTTTTTGACGCCTTTCTTTGCTGGATGTTTTTTTATAATTACTGTCTTGAAAAAGGGCTTGAAGGGGTCAGGCTTACCAACCGGGCTGTAACGATACTCTATAGGTGACAAAAGCTTCTCGAGCCGCTGCTCATATTCAGCAATCTTTTTGGACACGCCAGCACTATGTCCAGCAGAATCGGACATTTTTTTTGCTGAACAGTTTCCCTGGAAGGCCACGAAACTCAGGGCAGATATGACAACAACGGTCCATATCCCTTTTTTCTTGAAAAACCCGAACATCCTTCTATTCCGTGGAACCATCATCTCTTTCTCTTCTTTCTCTTCTTTTTGGAATGTTGCTGCTCCTTGGGAGTGAGAAATCGATATGTTACTGCAGTACACCGTGTATTTATTACCCAGGAACCACCCCGTTGAACCACATCGCTTCCGCTGTCAGCTCCTTCAGCGGAAGCCGCAGGTGATTCCGCTTGAACAGAATTGCCGTTCCCCTGGTTGCCGCCCACCTGGCTCCAGACCTGGGCGCTCTGCCGTGCATTTCCCATTGAGACATCTTTGATGTGCACTATCCTGGCCATCCTGCTGATCTTGTCGAAGAAAACCAAAGTATTATGAAAAGGGCCGCTAAATTCCAAAGATACTGGAATAGCTGCATAAAACTTTTCCTTTTTCTCCTTACCGGGCTTGAATGCCTGGAACTCCAGCCGTGCCTCGTTACCTAAGATAGATATCTCTGTCAACACTGAAGGGATATCCTCCTTTTCAGGAAGCAGCTTCACAGCCTGGTTCAAGATTCTCTGCATGGCCTCAAGCTCTTTTTCCATCTTGGGAAGCTGCTTGCGCTTAGTCTCCAACACCTCTATCTCGTGTTGTAACTTGGGAATCTTTCCTGAGATGCTGTCCATCTCCCCTATTCTTGCAGATAAAAACAGAATCCAGAATAGGACCAGGGGCACGATCCAGGAACCCAAAAGGATCAACACCTTCTGCCACAACGGCATCCGGTAGACTGTTTCAAACAATCCGGTGGGAATTGGAATTTTTGAAGTTTTTACATTCAACGATCTGCTCGCAATCCTGATGTTTTTTTATTAATCGGCAACTTGAACTTTCATGTCAAATGCCATCAGATCATGGCCCTGGACAGCCTTCTTATGACTGCTGCCAAGCCTCACTTTTTTAAAAAGTGATGATCCCTCAAGACGCCTCATAAAAAGTGCAATGGTATGATTATCAAGGGCAATACCTGCCAGAGAAAGTCTCCCGCCTTTCAAATCCAGCTTGGTAAGCCATAGCCGGTCAATCGGGAGGCATGTGACAACCGTATCCAGTACCCTCACTGTTCTGGTTCTGCCCTGCTGCAGCTTTTCTATAGCACGGAACTTGGTCTCAACCTCTTTGCTCTTATTCTGAACCTCCCTAATTTTCTTATTAACATAGGCAAGTTTAGCCTTTTTCTTCTCGAGTCTCTGAAGTTCTGCACGCTGAGAAGATACCTTGCCCTGAATAGCAGCACCTACTGCAAAAAGCAGACAAAACAGCAGCAATAGAGACAGTATAAATATGGAGATCTGGCGCCTGACAGCCTCGCGGCGCTTCCATTCCCTTACTGGCAAAAGATTTATTGCAATCACTATTCTGCACTCCTCATGGCAAGACCGTTGGCAATAGCCATCTGGGAAGCTACGGTATTTAGATATTCAAGATCGATATCTTTGGAATAAGACACATTGAGAAAAGGATTCAACTTGGTAGTTTCCAGTTCCAATCCCTTGAAAAAATATTTATCTATATCAGCAAGCAAAGCACAACCTCCACTGAGAAAGACATGCTCTGGATATTCTTCGGGCTTGGCTGTTGATCTGAAAAATGCCAAGGCCTTTTTTATCTCTTCCAGCCATAAATCAACCATCTCGACGACCACCTGCCTGATCTCACCGGAAAGAACAGCATCCTCAGTACCGGCAATTTTTGCGATTTCGGCATCATCCCTATTAAGGCCGGTAGCTTCCTGAATGGCCTCTGTAAGCTGCTCTCCTCCTATGGCCATATCTCTGGCAAAAACAGGCATACCATCACGTATTATATTCAAATTGGTCTTGTTAGCTCCGATATCAACAAGGACGGCTGGCTCTGAAACATCTCCAAAGGCAGACTCAAATGAATTGACCAAGGCAAATGCATCCACATCAATAACTGCTGGCGTCAATCCTACAGCCTCAAGAAGACCGGCATATGTATCGACTATCTCCCTCTTGGCGGCAACAAGGAATATGTCTGCCCCTTCTGGATTTTCCTTGTCAGCCGGAAGAATGCTGAAATCTATATAGACATCCTCAATCTCAAAAGGCACGTATTTTTCAGCTTCTATTAGCAGATTATCTTCTATTTCCTTCTCTGTGATATATGGAACATGTATACGTTTAACTATAACAGAATATCCAGAGATGGAAGTTGAAGCCCTCTTCACCTTCGGCTGAACATTAGCAAGCAAGCCCCTCAGTGCATCCTCAACAAGATTGCCATCCTTGATTGATCCATCAACAATGGCGCCCGGCGGCAAAAGTGCCCGGCCAATTTTTCTTAGTTTTCTTGAGGGACCTGCTCCGGAAAATTCCACAAGTTTTATAGTATGCGAACCCAGATCTATGCCAACAGTGGGTTGCTTTTTCTTCCCGAACAAGCTGTTTAGCTTAAAATTTTTCATGTTTTCCGCATATTATTTTCTGTTTTTCAGTTAATGTTCTATGGAGCTATATACTTATTCGGTTTTCAGCAAAATTTTCTTGAAACAAACCCGAAACCTTGTTTAAAAAAAATGAAAAACGATGACTTTGAAAAGCCGCCTCTTTTGCTCATGGCCATATCCTCGTCTTAAAAATGATCATATACCACAAACATACTGACCTCGTTCTTGAATAAAATAGTTGTGTTTCAGAGTTCTCAAAGTATGATTACAAGGCTCTTGGCAGAATGACTCTGCTGTAATTTATTAAATTCAAACCGCAATTATTCTTCAGCTTGTATGAAAAATCCTGCCATGACCGCAGATAGAAAACGCATAAGAAATTTCTCTATAATTGCCCATATTGATCACGGCAAATCCACTCTGGCCGACCGGATTTTAGAATTCACCGGAAGCGTGAGTTCAAGACAGATGAAAAAGCAATTTCTGGACCAGATGGAATTAGAACGTGAAAGGGGCATTACCATCAAGGCTCAGACTGTCAGAATCAACTACAAGGCCGAGGATGGACATAACTATCTTCTGAATCTTATAGATACACCGGGGCATGTGGATTTTTCGTACGAGGTTTCGAGAAGCCTGGCTGCCTGTGAGGGAGCACTGCTTGTAGTTGATTCAACACAGGGCGTAGAAGCACAGACACTGGCCAACGTATATCTTGCTCTGGAAAATGACCTGGAGATCATCTCTGTTCTCAATAAAATAGACCTGCCCAGCGCAGATCCAGAACGTGTTGCCGAAGAGATAGAGAACATTATAGGAATAGATGCCTCTGATGCCATACTCGCCAGCGCAAAAGAAGGCACGGGCACCAAGGACATTCTGGAGGCCATTGTAAAAAAGATTCCGTCACCAGAAGGCTCTCCCAGCGACCCTCTCCAGGCTCTGGTCTTTGACTCATGGTTTGATCCTTACCAGGGTGCGGTAGTATTGATCAGAGTAGTCAATGGCTGTCTAAAAAAAGGCATGGATATAATGATGATGTCTGACCGCCAAAGATATGAAGCCCTTAAAGTCGGGGCATTCATCCCTGAAATCATGGAGATGGACGAGCTTTCCGCAGGAGAAGTAGGCTTTCTTGTTGCCGGGATAAAAAATGTTAGGGATATAAAGATAGGAGATACCATAACAAGCGCGATAAAGCCGGCAGCCAAACCTCTGCCAGGATTCAAACCGGTCAAATCAATGGTCTTCTGTGGACTGTATCCCGTGGACCCTGGACAGTATGATCAACTCAAGGAAGCCGTGGAAAAACTTTGGCTGAACGATCCCGCCTTCTCATATGATATAGAAAGCTCTTCCGCACTCGGATTCGGCTTTAGATGCGGCTTTCTCGGTCTTCTCCACATGGAAATAGTCAAAGAGCGACTTGAAAGGGAATTCGAACTCTCTCTTATAAGCACTGCCCCAGCTGTTGCCTATAAAGTAGAGCTCACGAGTGGAGAGGAACTAACAATACACAATCCTGCCCAGATGCCAGAGACATCCAAGATATCCAAAATATCTGAACCATTTATAGAGATGGAGATATACGTTCCAAAACAGTATGTAGGTGGAGTAATGGGCCTGTGTGATGAAAAAAGAGGCCGGCAGACAGACATGACATACCTGACTGCCGAAAGAGTACTCCTGAAATATGAATTACCATTCAATGAAATCGTGCTCGACTTTTATGACAGGCTGAAATCTATCACAAGGGGATATGCCTCTATTGACTATGAATTTCTGGACTACCGTACTGCTGACCTGGTCAAGATGGATATTTTGATAAACAGGCAGCCTGTTGACGCGCTTTCCGTTATTGTCCATAGAGATAAGGCCTATTACAGGGGCAGAGATCTGGTCTCCAAACTTAGAAAGATAATTCCAAGACAGCTCTTTGAGGTGGTTATCCAAGCGGCCATAGGTAATAAAGTCCTTGCAAAAGAGAGAATTCCCCCTCTTCGCAAAGATGTAACCGCCAAGTGTTATGGCGGCGATATTACAAGAAAAAGAAAATTACTTGAGAAACAAAAAGAGGGCAAAAAACGCATGAAACAGGTAGGAGCAGTAGAAATTCCCCAGGAGGCCTTTCTTAGCATACTCAAAGTATGACAGCAGGCCATACTCTTGTCTTTTGAGGCCGGAAGGCCCTGAAAGGGCCTTCATCCGGGTTTATAGCCTTAAACATAATCCGTAGACAAAACACTCCTCTGTCCTGAGTAGTCTGTTCTTGATACATCAAATCCTGCTTTGTTGTTGCGCACAATTCCTCATGGGACTAACATTGCCTGCATGAAACTCGACAATCACACAAATAACAAATCACTTCAAATAATTAAGGAATATGCCCAGGCCATCCTGATAGCTCTGCTGATAGCCCTGTTTGTCCGGACTTTTGTGGTGCAGGCCTTCAAAATACCCTCAGGCTCCATGATCAAGACCCTGCTTGTGGGAGACCACATACTGGTCAACAAGTTTATCTACGGTATAAAAAATCCGTTCAACAGACATACTATAGTCAAATATAAAAATCCTGATCATGGAGATGTAATAGTATTTATATTTCCACTGGATAGAAAAAAAGATTTTATAAAACGGGTTATCGGCATTGGCGGAGACACGATAAAAATTGTCAACAAAAAGGTATATGTTAACGGCAAGCTGCGTAAAGAGCCTCCCGGAGTACAGCACACAGATCCAAACATAATACCAGGCAACATCCAGCCAAGGGACAACCTTGGGCCTATAAAGGTACCACCGGGGCATCTCTTTGTAATGGGAGACAATAGAGATCAGAGCTTTGACAGCAGATTCTGGGGGTTCGTTCCCCTGCAGGATGTTAAGGGCAAGGCCTTTCTCATCTACTGGAGCTGGGATTCCGAGCGGTTTTCTCCACGTCTTGAACGTACGGGCAAATGGATAAAATAGATCTCAATCAGCCAGCCTGGTCTTTATAGTCCTGCCTATAAACTCCACTGTCATAAGATAGACAGAAGAAAACAGACCGATAAAGAACAAGCTGGCCAGTATGGCGGCAAGATTGTTTTGATATAGAGACTTTCTTATCACATATCCTATGCCATTGCTTGCTGCGAGAAACTCAGCAACAATAGTCCCAACCATTGCAAGCGTTCCACTGCCTGTGACCACTGTTATTATCTTGTCAAGGTTCTCAAATATCCTTATGGACAACTCTGTAGTGGAATTGAGCTTCCCTATTTGCCTGAAAAAATGTTCAACATCCACTACAGGGTCTGAAAATATCCCCAGGAAACTCAACAGCAGCGGAAAATAACAAATAAGAGCTGCGATTAGCAGCCTGGAAGCAAGCCCGTCTCCCAGAAAGATAAAAACAATAGGGGCTATGGCGACCACGGGATATGCCTGGAGATTGTAGGCGGCCGTCCTAACAAGACCGGCCACTCTTGAACCAGTCCTGGCAATGAATGCCACAACAGCAGCAAGGAAAAGGGCAAAGACATGCCCTGCAACTGCTACCGAGGTTGTATTCATGGCAGGCATGAAAAAATCTGTCCAGTCTCTGCCTGTAACCAGAAGAATCTCATGTAGCGGAGGAATGAGATAGTCTGACAGGCCGCCTGTGTATTTAACTATCATCAGAATGGCGATGCCTGTCAAAAAAATGACTAAAAATTGGATAAGCCTCATATGCCTCCTGATTAAACAGCCCGTGACGAAGCCTGCAGTATTTCTATCATCTTATTCTGCACCAACGTCTTGTCTGCTGTCCCGAAATCATCCAGGTCCATACCGCTAAGTGATATCAGCCCTGTGATTCCATTGGCACCAGCCTGTGGGATAACGAGAACCTGCTTAGAGAATACTGCCACCTCTCTGGCATTGTGTGATATGTAAATGAACATCTTTTCAGGATATCTCCTTTTCATGAATGCGAGAATCCTGGTTCTCGACGGTTCATCCACGTTGGCAAGCACCTCATCAGCTATCAGCAGATCGAAATCCTGAAGCAGATAGCGGGCAAAATTAACCCTGTTTTTCTGGCCCATAGAAAGCCTGGGGAATTTGTGGTCCATAAAGGACACTATATCCAATTCAGAGACAATCTCTAACAAAAGTTCTGATCTGCCTGGCGGCGCCACATCTTCCAGGTGCTCCCTTACTGTAATCCAGCCGGGAAGCCGTTCCGTATTGTAGGAAAACAGGGAATGTTCCAAGCCTGATCTCAAAATACTGCCGGAATCAGGCTTGAGGAGGCCGCCAATAAGTCTGGCAAGAGTGCTCTTCCCAGAACCGGAAAAGCCAAAAAGAGAAAAAAAGCCCTGTCCATCAATGGAAAAATTGATATGTGAAAAAAGGGCATGATCGCTCTCTGGATATGAAAAACAGAGATCTCGGGAGACTATCATCAATTCTTGAGCCATCAGATGAGAACAACTCGGACTAACACGAATTTAACTTAAAGATATATAAAATCCGGCAACATTTCTATTCTACTAAATATTGCCGGATCAGAATCTATTTCCGCCCTTTGGTAAGACGCTGAAGCCTGCGCCGTCTCTTTTTCCTGCGCTTTATTATCTTCTTGACAGTGGCATCCAGAATATCTTCCCGAAGCTTTAACTTGTCAGATTCAGCACCGAATATAGCAACCTTCAGATACTCGAAGCCAAACTGCATAAGGGCGACATCATCTTCCAAGATCTCTCTTAAAAGCCTGGAATCCACTGAATATGTATCAATAAACCGGCTCTCAAATATAAAACTACGGAACCGTTCCATGTTGGTTGACACCATAAAAAAGAGCTCCTTGGCCCTTTCCGGCATTTCTGTCTCTTCTCCAAAGGACTTCTTGCGAAGAATCAACTCCATCCAGTCACGATTCATGCGGTCATAAAAATCAGACTCTTGATCGGCTCTCCAAGATTCTACAGTCCACTCTGTATCCTCCTCAAATCCCTTGCAGTGATCCTCTTTAACCAAAAAGAAAAATTCTTCCTCATCGCCACTGGACTTCTCTGCCTGCCTGAGGCTTGCAAGCCCCACAGGATAATAACGGCAGCATACAGGCCTGTCAGTATATACCTGGCAGCCATCTTTTGTTACAAATGGACAGCGCCCTCCCCTGTCCTCCAGCATCTTCAGCCTTGCTACAGGGACCTGAGTGATACCAAGCAACTCAGGTTCGGTATAAAGCCTTAAAAACATGTCTGATGTTATGCCAAGACGGTGCTTCAAGCGCACGATATCATAAGGGGTAAGAATGATATTCATGTTTCTGCAGCACTTTGTAAAGCACTTAATCCCCGGATAACACCTGAACTTGAACTTGCTATCCCGTTCCATACGCACTGGCTGTATGGGGCTTCCAACTTGTCCTTTCTTAAGGACCTTGTCTATACGTTTTTCTATGTGTTTAAGTGCCATATCTCCTCTTTATCCGTATCCGCCAACAGATACCGCGCTGGCATATTTTCGGTATTCACCATATAAAGGCTACGATTTAATAGCCCTTGTCCAGCACAGCAATATCCATTGAAATACAGGACCTTTCCAATTTTTGAAGCCGAATAACAGCTCAGTCTATTCTATATGGGCATGACAGGCAACTTTCGATTATAGACCACCTGCTCAACAAACTGCAGAGGGGGCAAGCCGCTTAAATTCTACCATGGTATTGATATTGGATAAGCAGACCAATGAACCAGCTGCCCTGACCATTTCTTGCTCTTTCACTGCATAGACAGGCACCATGTCAAAAAGGGCTCGCATACATAGCCTGTCTCTTTTTAGCAAATTCTCCACAAGAGGCAACAAAGACCTGTGATATACGGCATGAAGAGGCTCAAATCTTCCCTTTACAGCCGGTACTATCACAGGTGCCCACGTTTTAATCTCTAACATATATTTGATAAATCCTGACTGGACCAAGGGCATATCACAGGCAAGGATCATTATCCAGGATGTATCCACACCCTGAATGGCAGAATACAATCCTCCCAAAGGTCCTTTACCCTGCACTATGTCAGGAAATTTTGTCATCTTTATAGATGGATAATCTCCTGGTGACCTTACTGACAGGGCCACCCGGGGACATGCACTCTTTGCTACCTGCACAATATTTTCAAGGATACTTCCCTGCCGGCCCCATGGAGCAAGGGCCTTGTTACTGCCAAAACGGCTGCTCTTTCCTCCTGCAAGGATTACTATGGTAACAGAATCTATCGGCGGCCTTATTACTCTATCCACAGGCCTACCCCAAAGCTCACTATAAAATCATTATGATTGACAACAGACATGGCAAACATTCTCAGGCCTCTCAAAAATCAAGATCACGAACAATTATTGACAAACCGGCTCAACATGATTATTAATCTATTATCCTAAATCTGATGCGGGGTGGAGCAGTCTGGTAGCTCGTCGGGCTCATAACCCGAAGGTCGGTGGTTCAAATCCGCCCCCCGCTACCAGCAAATTCAAGGACTTGCAGTGTTTTAACTGTAGGTCCTTTTTTTATTTGGTACGTCTTTGGTATGAGTCTGAACACATTAGTAGTAGTTCGTTTCATTAATTTGCTACACCACAATACATAGCAATATGTTGAAATTGCAGCTAAAAATTATTTCAATTTTGTAAATATTTTAATGAAACTTACTAGTAGTTATTTCGTCGCTTTTCCACTTGTCAGACCCTTCAGCTGCAAAGCTGGCCTCAAAGGCACTGTCATAATTTCTTGTCTGCTTCTTTATCCGGGCATAATCCAGGATAATATGTGGTATAAAACAACAGCCTGCATCTAGTAACCGTTGGCCAATACTACATACTTTTCAATATTTTCTGAGTTATGCTTCAAAAAGGGCCTTTACAAAATCCCTGGCATCAAAGGGGCGGAGATCTTCTACCTTCTCCCCTATGCCAATATACCTTATTGGCAGGCCCATCTCGTGGGCAATGCTGGCCACAATTCCGCCTCTGGCCGTGCCGTCCAGCTTCGTGAGGCAGATTCCTGTTACATCCGTGGCATCGCAAAACATTTTTGCCTGGTTGACAGCATTTTGCCCGGTAGTGGCATCCAGTACAAGAAATACCTCGTGAGGAGCACCTGGTATCTTCCTGCCCATTACTCGTTTTATCTTTTTGAGTTCCTCCATTAGATTAACCTGGGTATGCAGGCGCCCGGCAGTATCTACTATAACTACATCCATCCCTCTGGCCTTTGCCGCCTCCAGGCCATCGAAGGCTACTGCGGATGGATCTGAGCCTGACTTATGACTGATAACAGGCAGCCCTGTCTTTTTACCCCATTCCTGAAGCTGCTCAACGGCGGCAGCTCGGAACGTATCTGCAGCCACCAGCATCACCTTCTTCCCCTGCTGCTTGAGCTGGTAGGCGAGCTTTGCAATGGTGGTTGTTTTGCCTACGCCATTGACACCAACAACAAGGATGACAAACGGGCTTGGCTCCCATTTTATATCCCCGGCCTTGGAGTCTGCCCTGGCAAAGAGGTCCACAATGGAATCCTGGAGCCTTTGTCTGAGTGCCTCCGGGTCTGTCAGTTCCTTTCTTTTGACCTGGAGGCGAAGATTATCAAAGATGTCCTGGACAGTTCCAACTCCCATGTCTGCCATGACCAGGATCTCTTCAAGTTCATCCATGAGTTCAGGATCTATCTGCCTTTTACCCATGAAAAGTTCGTCTATCTGACGTACAAAACCCTGCCGTGACCGCACCATCCTCTCTCTGAGCCTGGAGAAAAAACGTCCTCCCTGCTGTTGATCCTGTGATGAATCATGCTGCTGTACCCCTGTATCTTCCGGCCCGGCTCCTTTATCTTGAGACAGAGATGCTGCATCCGCATTTTCCTCTGTGTCTCTGCTGTTCAGCTCCTGAGGATCTTTCCCGGTTTTGTCTTCCCGAGTCAATACCTTCTGCGATTCTGCCGGGTGATTCGTCCAATTGTTCATGATATGTTTCCTTGCCAGCCTATTGTGAATTTTTTAATTTGTGACTTGCAAAAGTTTCTTGACAGATATAAACACTCTCGTATTTAATAGCAACAGCTTGGTAATAAAGAAAAACTTTCCAATAGCCCACTGCGGTGCGGCTTGTATTTCAACCATGAGGGGCAGATACCGCATGCTGTGACTTCTCATGGCCATCATTCAAAAACTGGAGGAACCTGTGAATAAATCAAGCCTCATCGATGCCCTGGCTGAAAAAATGAATATGCAGAGGCAGCAGAGTGAATTTATTATAAATGCCATATTTAACGACATGACAGAGGCACTGGTCAGAGGAGAAGGCATCGAAATCAGGGGGTTCGGCAGCTTCAGCATCAGGGAATACAAGGCCTACACAGGGAGAAATCCCAAAACAGGTGAACGCATAAAAGTAAAGCCCAAAAAACTTCCATTTTTTAAAGTGGGGAAGGATTTAAAAGAAAGGGTGATGGCAAAGGCCAGGAGTTAAAATTCCACCATCTCCAGCCCCTGGAGGGCCAATGCAGCTGCAGTGACTCCTGTCAGGCGTTTTAACCCGCATGACGGGCTTCTTGCCTTCAGAACAGCCCTTTTTATATGGAATATCCGCACCAGACGTAGGCATTGCTCCGCACCTGACAGGAACGCATCGGTGACATCCTCCCTGTTCTCAGGGACTATGACCCTTGCTGTGCCTGCCAGTACATCAAAACCGTCTCCGCCTGCAATAACAGCAGGCGGCCTGGGCGTTGGCAGCCCACCGAGCTGTTCAGGGCAGACAGGGATAATACCCTGTTGCCTTCTTGCAAGTTTCAGCACTTCCGGGCACTTCTTGCTTCTGCCGTCATATCGGCAGCAAAGCCCCAGCAGACAGGCACTTACCAGTATCAAAAGACCGTATCTCCTGTAAATTCCACTTTGCTTTCACTTTCCGCCCGTTTTTCAATTCTACCTATAACAAAGGCTTCCTCTTTAAGTGCCTTCAGCAGGAGAAGGACATCCTTGGTCTGAGAGGACGGTACTATCATGATAAGGCCTATGCCGCAGTTGAATGTCCTGAGCATCTCTTCTTCAGAGACACCTCCGGCCTTCTTAATGAGCTTGAATACAGGCGGAACCGTCCATGACCCCTTGTCAATCACAGCCTTGCAGTAATGTGGCAAGACTCTGGAGATGTTGTCTTGGAATCCGCCACCGGTAACGTGTACGATCCCGTCGATTTTGAATGTCCTGTTCAGGTTGTTTACCACCCTTGCATAGATCTTGGTGGGTTCAAGCAGCTCTTCACCAATAGTCCGCTTCCCAAGTTCCGGCAATGTATCATCGGGCGCAAGCCCCATTTGATCGAAAAATATCTTGCGCACAAGGGAGAAACCGTTGCTGTGAAGCCCGCTGGAAGCCAGGCCTATTATCTTGTGGCCTTCCCCGATTTCTGAACCGTCTATGATTTTGTTTCTGTCAACCACACCCACAGCAAAACCCGCCAGGTCGTATTCATCGTCAGGATACATGCCTGGCATCTCTGCCGTTTCCCCACCAATAAGAGCACAGCCGGCCTGTTTGCATCCTTCGGCAATGCCTTTTATTACAGTAGCAGCAGTTTCTTCCTGCAACTTCCCTGTGGCGAAATAATCCAGGAAAAACAGGGGCTGAGCTCCAGTTACAATTACATCATTGACACACATGGCCACGAGGTCTATGCCAACTGTATCATGCCGTCCTGTCATGAATGCTATCATTAGCTTGGTGCCCACCCCATCAGTGGATGAGACCAGCACAGGCTCTTCACAATGATTGTTGTCCATGGCAAACAGGCCTGCAAACCCGCCTATTTCCGTGATAACTCCCCTGGTATAAGTGGTGGATACGATGGAACTTATCTGCTTTACCAGCTTATTGGCCTTTTCTATATCAACCCCGGCCTTTGCATAAAGCGATTCCTGTTTCACAGCACAACTCCTGGAAAAAGTAATTACTTCAATGAAAAAAACATATTAAAATGATTCCTGGCAGGACTTTTGGAGTCTTCAAAATTGGAACAGATCTTAACATATTCCCGGCTATCTGTCTTGGCAAAAGAGGGGATTCGTTGCTGATGGTTTCAAATTCTGCAGCGCCGGAAGCTGGCTTGGGATTTTAAAAATAGGAACCGGAGATGAATTCAGGCACTCGTTACAAAGACCTCAAAGATATTCCAATAGGCCCTGGATATCCCATAAAGGAAAAATTGCAATGGGCCAGGGTGATATTTCAGCAGGTTGGCATGCAAATGAAGGAAGACAGGGTAATAGCCGGGCTGCTGGCAGACTATGATAGAAAGATAGATGCATCGTGGCAGGCAATGTGGAAAAACGGCGTGGTGGAGGAATGCACCATCTGCGCTGTTCAGGATGGAGGCAGTTGCTGTGGCCAGGGTATTGAAAACAAGTTTGACGTGGTCAATCTCCTGGTAAACCTGCTCTTTGGCGTTTCTCTGCCTGACCAGCCCTGGGATCATACCGGCTGCTGGTTCCTGGGGCCAAAAGGCTGCCTGCTCAAAGCACGTCATGTGATATGCGTGAATTTTATGTGCAAGAGGCTTTATGCTGCGGTACCCGCTGAAAGGCTTCAGCGGGTACAAATGGCCATGCAGGCCGAAACCGACGCAGCGTTCATGTTGGAAGAATACATAAAGAGCTGGCTCATAAGATATGAAAAATCAAAGTCAGAAAAGTAACGAATACTGGATGCAGCAGGCCTTGGATATTGCTGAAAAGGCCCTGGAACGTGGAGAATTCCCAGTAGGCTGTATACTGGTTTCAGGGGGGATGATCGTTGGCAGGGGAGGCCGCCTGAACAGCAGAGGTCACATGGAAAACGAGCTGGATCATGCGGAGATACAGGCCATAAGAGACTGGATTGCCAGGGGCAAACCCGGGGGACTGGGTTTTACTGCATATACGACACTGGAACCATGCCTTATGTGTACAGGCGCACTGATACTGAGTGGTGCAGGGCGGATTGTCTATTCCTATGAAGATGTTATGGGTGGGGCAGCCGGACTGAATTTTAACAAGTCTTTTTCCAGGGGCTGTCTACAGGTTGAACAGGCCCGGTCAGGACATCTCTACAGGGATTTCAATAACAGGATAGAAGGAGCCGTGCTGCGGGAAAGGAGTCTTGGTCTCTTCCAGCGCTTTTTCTCCAACCCGGGGAACAGGTATCTGAAAGGCAGCCTGTTGGAAACCTACACATTATCACTGCAACCCAGGGAAAAGATTAGTAAGGATTTGTGATAACGCCTCTTTTTTACGCGGGAAGTGCAGTCCTGTTTGATGTCCGGATGGTCTTCATTTATGCACAGGGTTCAACTCCTTTCCAACAGCGTATTCCAGCTGGGCAATTGCGGACAGCGCAAGGGCAAGCGATGAAAAATAATCACTTCTTGCCTGAGTAAGGCGGCTCAGGGCATCCAGCGTATCCGTATTGGATGCGAGCTGCTGCCTGTACCTTGCCCTGTTAAGCTCATAATCTTCCTGTGCATGCCTCAGGCTGGATTTTGCCACACGGACCCCTTCCTGCGCGTCCTTCCACAACATGAAGGCGTTTTTCACTTCAAATTTCACATGGTCCATGACATCCTGAAGGCTTGTTTTTGCTTCACGCAGGCGCAATTCCGAAGCAGCTACCCGGTTTCTGCTCTTGCCCCAGGAAAACAGCTCCCACGTGGCATTAAGCATCACCTGGGCGGCATCGTGATCACCATAAGGGTTGTCAGACACATCAGGAGTGACACCTTCCTTTGAATAAGATGCAGTAAAATCCACCTTTGGGAAAAACTCGCTTCTGGCAATCCTGACTTGTCTACCTGCCTTGTCGACTATCTTTTCGGCCTGGAGAATTTCGGGGCGGCCTGTCATAGCAGCCTGATACAGGTCTTGCAGAGAGAGGTTTAGATCTGTTTCATGCAACTCATCCATGAGGACAACCTGCATGTTCAGTGGCCTCCTGAGTACAAGGTTTAACCTGTTCCTGGCAATTTCCAGCTCATGCCTGGCCTTTACCAGGTCCAGCTGTCCCCGGCTCAACTCTACCTGGCTCTGCAGCAGATCTGTCCTGGGACTAAGCCCGGCATTGAAAAATTCCTGGACATCAGATAGTTGAGCCTCCAGGCGGGTTATTGCAGCTTTTGCCTCATCAACCAGTTTGATATCCTTGAGAACCTGATAAAATGATACCTTCACTTCCCTGATTATGTCATTTTTAGCCTGGGAAAGCGCAAGGACAGCCAGGTCCGCATCGATACTTGCAGCCTTGTACCTGTTCCATAACAGCCCGCCATAGAATACAGGCTGTTTGAGATTTATATCCCACCTGTAGTCATCATGTCCTGATATGGTGACTGAATGGCCGAAGATCACCACTGTAGCAGCATCACGCCTGCCGGTATAACTGTAGCCAGTGGACAGGGATGGAAGCATCTCCTTCCACGTGGCGCTGGCATCCAGGTGTGCTGCCTGTTGCTGATACTGGCGTTGAAGCAGGGTCAGGTTCTGGGACAGGGCGATGTCAATGCAGTCATGCAGGGTCAGCTTGGTGACATGGCCTCTGGCAGTAGAGGCAGGCCGTCCTGAAGCGGGATTAATTATCCCTGTTGCCCTGCCTCCTGCTGTTGCAGGGCCTGCACCTGCCAGGCCAGAGATGAGAACCACGGAGAATGCCATGAGCAACAATGACGGCAAATAATTAAACAGCTTTATAATTATTTTCATTTGATACAAGGCCTATGAAATTGCCTGTTTCATCCAGCAGGGCCTGCAGATCGTTTAACGCATTCTCGACATATATTATCTCTACCAGTCCTTTCTTGCTGTCGATTGTACTCAAAACAAATAGATTATCATAGCCCTCCAGAATGAATCGGAGAAAATAAACCATTGATGGATCTATATGAAGATGCAGTCTACCCATCATCTTTTTTGAAATGATTCCCCCAAGTTGAATTTTTGGGATCTTTCTTTATCACCTTATCACCTTTCTTTCATCCATGAATTGCAAAGGTAGTTGAAGATATTGAGCGTGGATACTGTGAACTTTGCATGGGAAACCTGATTAAACTTGCCGCTGAGGACAGACATTTCCCTGCTATTCGGTACTATCTGAACACTGTTGGCAGGAAGTATGGTTATGGCGAAACCAATGAAATCCAGGCCAGGACTGACAGAGAGACAATGTTGTTTTTGAAACCGAGACAGTGAACAGGCCTGGAAGGTCAAAGAGCACAGTGCAGTTGATTGTTCCTTGACCAATAACCACATGGCCTGCTACATGCATGAAAAAATTGACCAGATCAAGGCCATAAGGAAGAAATTCCTGTTTGCGGCTTCTATTTTTTTGAAATAGGCAAAGAACTCAGTAGAGGTTACATGTGTGTTGCACAAACAGAGAAGGGATTACAGCTTATTTGCCGTAACCCCTTAAATTTACTGGGGTGAGCGGAGGGATTTGAACCCTCGGCCTCCGGGGCCACAACCCGACGCTCTAACCAGCTGAGCTACGCCCACCACTGAATGAAATCCGCGGTTCTGTACTGGAACCTGACGAATCTGCCTGTACTGAACAGAGAGCCTATTTAATACCGGGCAGATCTCCATGTGTCAAGGTTCAAGATTATCCATAATGAATGACGGTTTAACCTGCAGTCAGTTGCAGGATTTCAAAAAAGCTTGGACTGGACAGGATGCCCGCTTTCCGGCCCTTCTCCACCGTTATCTTTCGTTTGCACCTGGGAACCGGAATGCTCCTCTTCCTGTGCCAAGCCTGCTGGCGTCCTTGGCCTGAGGAAAAAGTATCTTTCAAAAAGGCGCTGGAACTCTGTCCAGCCGGGTTCACGCCCCTCGGCCTTCAGGCCGCTGAGAAAGTTCAGCTTGGCATCCAGGTCATCCAGCATATGAAACACAACCGCTTCTTCTGTCATGGGCAGTACAGGAGAGCCGAATTCCCTCTGGCCATGGTGACTCAGGATGATGTGCCGGAGGGCCATAAGGTCCCTGGAATCATAGTTTAAACCTGCAACCTGCATGGCTGTCTCAACCATGCGCAGCCCCATGACGATGTGCCCCAGCAACCTGCCTGCATCGGTATAATCTATTGGCGGCCTGGCCCAGGAAAATTCCCTGATCTTGCCTATGTCATGGCAGAGACTGGCTGTTACCAGAAGGTCCCTGTCCAGGTGGGAATAGAGCCTGCATATCTCGCTGGAAAGCCTGACCAGATTCAGGCTGTGCTCCAGAAGCCCACCGATATATGCATGGTGCATCTTCTTGGCAGCAGGCGCCTGGCAGAACATCCTGCGGGTTTCAGGATTGGAAAATATCTCCCTGAGAATCTTCCTGAATTCCGGTCTTTTCACCCCTCTCATGGCCTTTTCGCATTCCTTCCAGCACGCATCCCTGTCCACTGGCGCAACAGGCAGAAACATGGCAGGATCTATATCATCCTGATCCTGTCCAAGGGGTTTTAGATCATTCACCTTGAGCTGGCACTGGCCATTGAACTCGACTGCCTCTGCATGAAGGACTATGATATCTCCCTTGCTGAACAGGCCATCGAACTCCATGGCCCTGTCCCAGATCCTGGCTTCCATGTTGCCGGAATTATCTGTCAGGGTCATGGAAATAAACGGGATGCCGTTCCTGGTCTGCCTCATGGACTTGGATGCCACGCAAAAAAGGCCTGTCACCACCATGCCGGGCTGGATATCCCTTATAAACAGGCCCTTTTCCATTTTCACACGGACCTGAACCCGTGGGCTACAGGGTAACGCCTGCCACAGGAAAAGGCCTTGGCAGTGACCTTTGGCCCAAGGGGTGCTTGAACACGTTTATACTCATTGGCATCCACCATTCTGATCACCTTGGCAACAACCTGTTCATCAAAGCCCTCTGCTACGATCTCGCCAGGAGTGAACCTCTTTTCCAGGTAAAGTTCCAGGATAGGATCCAGAACATCGTATGGCGGCAGGTCATCCTCGTCCTTTTGACCCGGCCTTAGCTCTGCTGACGGCGGCTTTTCAAATACCCTTTCCGGTATCAGCTCCTTTTTCCTGTTGATGAAACGGGACAGCCGGTAAACCATTGTCTTGGGCACATCGGAGATCAGGGCATAACCGCCGCTCATATCACCGTAAAGCGTGCAATAACCAACTGCCAGTTCGCTCTTGTTGCCTGTGGACAACACCATGTGGCCAAGCTTGTTGGAAATGGCCATGAGCAAGGCACCCCTTATCCTGGCCTGTATATTTTCTTCTGTCACGTCCATGGGACGGCCCTCAAAGACTGTCTCAAGGACCTGGACATAGGCGTCGAACATTGGTGTAATCGGCAGTGTTGCGGTTTTTATCCCGAGATTTGAGGCCAGGCTCCTGGCATCTTCCAGGCTCTCGTCAGAAGTATAGGCAGAGGGCATCAGCACGCCCAGGACATTTTCACTGCCGAGAGCTTCTACTGACAGGCAGGCGGTCAGGGACGAATCTATGCCTCCGCTCAGCCCCAGGGCAACACGTGAGATACCGCACCTCCTGGTATAGTCCCTGAGGGACATGACCAGGGCCCTGCACACCTGTTCCTCAGGGCAGGAAGACACATGTTTGACATCTCCTGTAAGGGCTTCCACATCCAGCATGACAAGGTCCCTGGAAAAATCCGCAGCCTGGGCAAAGACGCTGCCGTCAGGCCCTGCCGCAAAGCTCCCACCGTCAAAGACCAGGCAATCCTGGCCGCCCGTGGAATTACAGTAGAGAAGCGGCACGCCGTACCTGGCCGCAAGCCCTCTTATTATCCTGGCCCTGGTCGCCGGCTTGTTCAGGGAAAAGGGAGACGCGGATATATTTATCAAAAAGTCCAGGCCCTTTTTGGCCAGATCATCTACCGGATCTGTGTCATAGGTCTCGCACCAGGGGCAGAACTCCGGCTCGTTCCAGATGTCTTCACATATGGTGATTCCTATTTTTCTTCCGTGAAAATCTGCAGGCTCAGAAGATGGCCCGGGCCTGAAATACCTGGCCTCATCAAAGACGTCATAGCTGGGAAGAAGCTGCTTGTGGACCATGTGGAGTATGTGCCCTTCTTCGAACAGGACTGCGCTGTTGAAGAGGGGCTTGCCGATGCCGGTGCTATTCCTCGTGATAGTGCCGCACAGAACGCCGATACCCCTTATCCTGGCCACCAGGGTATCCAGGGCTGCCTGGGCGCCATCTATAAAATCACGC
Organism: Deltaproteobacteria bacterium; assembly: GCA_026992735.1. GTDB lineage: Bacteria > Desulfobacterota > Dissulfuribacteria > Dissulfuribacterales > QOAL01 > QOAL01. The sequence continues at coordinate 16,683 of JALWYO010000110.1, read as the reverse complement.
CTTTCCAGCAGGTCCCTGGGGGGATAGCCGGTGATTGCCAGCTCCGGAAAGACTATTAGCTCACACCCCTGTTCCAGGGCATTTTCACAAAGACCGGCAATGGCCTCTGTGTTTTCCTCAAAGGCCCCGATGGTCAGGTCTGTCTGGGCAAGAGCAATCTTCAATGGGTTACCGGATAAATTCCCGGACGGCTACCGTAGCTTGACATGCCGTCCGGCAGTAAAATCATGGATCACGCGCTGGCTTCAAGTTTCAAGATAGAGCGTCCCGGAAAGGCCGCAGGGCCGCTTCAACTTCCCATAGATCTTACATGCCATGACGGCACTCTTCCACTGCCTTCTGGAGCTCGTCGTCCAGTTCCTTTGGAAGGCCGTCTATCTTGACGTTCAGAAACCCTCGCACAATAGTGCTGGTAGCCGCCTCCTCATCCAGCCCCCTGGACATGAGGTATTCTATCTCTTCCTTGGCTATGCGTCCAACAGCAGCCTCATGGGACATGTCAACGTCAGCCACATGGGCCTCAAGCTCAGGTATTGCATGGATCACACCGTGCTCTGCAAGCATGAGCCCCTGGCACTCCAGGTGAGCCTTTATGTTCTCGGCCTTGCCTATAAGGTGCCCTCTTGCGACCACTCTTCCACCGTAGGAGATAGTCCTGGATATTATTTCCGCCCTGGTCTCAGGGGCCTCAAGCACCACTCTTGAACCAGTATCGATGTCTGAGCCTTCAGGTGCCACGATCACCGAGTTGAAACGGGCAATGGCATTCCTGCCCTTGAGAGTGCATGTCGGAAAGGTCTGCACAGATTTCACGCCTTTCAGGGATATGTAATTGGAGAGAAACGTGCCGCCTTCCTCCACCACGATGGCGGTCCTGGGGCGGACGTACACATCCTCGGCCCAGTTGTGAACCATGGTAAAGACGAGCTTTGCCCCCTTCTTTACATAAAATTCAGAGACACCAATGTGCAGACCCGAGGTAAGATGAGGATGCGTGGTACAGCCTGTAATGATGTGCAGCTCCGAGCCTTCCTCTGCCACCACTACATTGTGGACCTTCTGGGCCACGTTGTCGTTCCTGATATAAAGACATGCCTGGAGAGGATATACCACCTTTGCCCCTGCCCTGGCCCTGATAAAGTAGCCATTATCCAGGTTTCTGTCTGCCTCCCTGGTAAATGCGTCCTTTCCGGGATCCAGGATCTTCCACCAGTAATCCTTGAGGCCGTCATATTTTTTAAGGGCCTCGGTCACCGGCAGCATCTCGACACCCTCTATGTCGCAATGGCACGAGGATACGTGGCAGTTGGTCTGGATAAAGGTTCCAAGTCTGTTGGCAGCGTCCAGGTCAACACCTGTCTGCTTGAGACGTTTCCTCTCTTCGCTGTCAAGCTCCGCTTCCCCGGAGGCATCTGCCTCTGAGGCGCTCTTGAACCTCTTCAGCAGGTCTTCATCCCGGGCCTTGTCAGATCCTTGTTTTAAAACTGGCATTTTGCACACTCCTCGTATCCATGTTTCTGGATTCCTTCAAAGATATCAATGGGATTGCCCTGGCAGCAAAGCTTGCCATTAAGCATGACATGCCCCTTGTCCGCGGTTACATAGTTCAGGATGAAACCGGTGTGCGTTATGATAAGGCCGGACTTGGTACGGTTTCTGTGCTTGTCCTTTTCCAGGAGACGCCTTATCATGTCTCCGATAACATTGAGGTTTTCTATATCAACCCCGGACTCTGGCTCATCGAGAAGGGTCAGGGCCGGATTCTGGGCCAGAAGCTGCAGCAGCTCGGATTTCTTTATCTCGCCCCCTGAAAAACCCAGGTTGACCTCCCTGTCAAGAAATCTTTCAAAACCGTACTCAATGGCCAGCTCCATGCCTGCGCCCTGGACACTGCTGCACAGGTTAAGCATGTCCCTGAGCTTGACGCCCCTGAGCGTGGGAGGGCGCTGAAACGACAAGCCCATGCCGAGCCTGGCCCTCTCGTAAAGAGGCATATGGGTAATATCCTCGCCCTGAAAGACTATCTTTCCATGCTTGACCTCGTAACCATCAAAGCCCATCAGGGTCATGAGAAGCGTGGTCTTGCCGGAACCATTTTTACCAAAAAGGCAATGGGTCTCGCCCTTTCCTATATCCATGTTGATGCCCCGCAGCACTTCCTTGCCCTGGACATCCACCCACAAATCTTCTATATGAAGCATTAAGCTCTCCTTGTATCCATATTCAGGTACGTAATGACCGAACTCCTACTATACACCGGATACCATTTTGCAGGTAACACTCGGCCTTGCTTGTTGAATGGACAAAAACAGTATCGGAAAAGTATCAAACAGCTGGCACAGTAAACCGCGTATACTGCATTGCCGGGCAAGGGGCTAACCCTATTCCTCTGCCTTGTATCTGCAGCAACCCGCGGCAACACAGCGCTGTTGATACAAAAATATCCCCAGGACCCGGGGATCAGTCATCATGCTCAGCTGAAGCCAGAGGAACCGCTGCAGCCGCCAGAGCTGGCGGGACCGGGCATACTGCCGGCAAAACCTCCCACACCCCCGGAAGATCCACCGCATGAAAACATTGAAAACTGTTTCTGGATGTCTGGAGAACCGCATGATGGACACCTGACATCTTTTACTCTGGAAGAAGACAGCACAAAATCCTCAAAATTCTTCTTGCACTTCTTGCATATAAACTCATATATAGGCATAATCTGATACCTCGTTTCTTCAAATATTTCAGGATTGCCTGTGAACATCCTGATTATAATAAATGAACTGGAGAAAATACAACTTCCCTGGACTTACGCAGGCGGTATCCATGCCTGGGAACAGGCTGTGGTTGTATTTTAAAAGTTGGATTCTTGCTACACAATGACCACGGCGTCTGAAATTTGACGTTTTCAAGACAAATTTAATCTCTTATAGTCAGGTGTCAAGAACAACAGAAGGAGATGGATCATTGAACACAGAAGATGAATTACTCCCGGTTTTAACTGAACATGAAATAGCCGAACGCATTTCACAGATAGGAGCGCAGATCACGTCGGACTACAGGGGCAAAGACCTGGTGGTGATAGGAATCCTCAAGGGCGCCTTTATATTCATGGCCGATCTTATCAGGAAAATAGACCTGCCGGTACTGGTGGATTTTGTCCGGCTCCGGAGCTATGGCGCAAGTACTGAATCTGATGGAAACGTATCCATCTCAAAGGACGTTGAGCTCCCCCTCAAGGGAAAACATGTGCTCATTGTGGAAGATATTGTGGATACAGGCTACACCCTCAAGTACCTGAAGGAGCTGTTAAGCCTGCACAAGATTGAATCCGCCAAGATATGCTGCCTAATTGACAAGAAAGAACGGCGCAAAGTGGATATTGACGTGGAATACGTTGGCTTTGAAATCAAGAAGGGATTTCTTGTGGGCTACGGGCTGGACTATGACGAGCAGTACAGGAACCTCGCAGGCATCTATCATCTCAATCCAGGCTACAATGCAAAGGGGTTCAGGCCATCTGAACGATAACACACCGGCACTCTGTGAGCTCTTACAGAAAACAGAATAGGGAATGCATACAGCAAGGCCCGGTGAAACCCTGTAATCCGTTACACACACTGCACTGCAGTAGCGTATTATAATTCCCCCCAAATCCTGCAATTGCCGAGTTTGCCGAAGATGCAAGGCGGAAGGGGCGCAGACGTATTCTGATACTTCAAGTCCCTGACAACGCGGCAAATTCGGTAAACTCGGCAATCCCGAAGGGTGGCGAATGCGAGGGAAAAATATCTGATGGTGAATTCACCTGAAAAGTAAAACTTGCCCCTCAAGTATTCAACAAGCACTTTGCTGATATAATTAATAAATTTCATTTTCCTCGCATTCGACATGCAGGATTTAGGTTCCCTATATCTCCCCACTGTCAGCCATGCCGGCAATGAGCTTCTTATAGGAAAGGCCAGCCTGGTCAAAACCCTCTGTTCCGAAATGTATGTTCGCCTCAAAGACCATCGGGCCCCTTTCGCTCATACATACATCTATCCCAGCATGGTCTATGCCTGCCCTTGAGGCAAGGCTGACAGCCATGTCAATTGCCTGTCCTGGCACTCCCTTGAAACCAATACTGCTGCCCCTGGCAACATTTGTCCGGAAGTCACGGGCAGATGCGATCTTCCAGTAGGCAAGCACCGGCCTTTGACCAATAACAACCACCCGGATATCCCGGTCGATTGGCAGGTATTCCTGGATGTAGGCCACTCCTGTCCTGGCCAGGTACTCATCCAGACCCGCTCTGCCAGTTATGAGAAAGACACCCTGGCCCCGTGATGACTCGCGGGGAATCTTGGCTACAAAGGGAAAATCAAAGGTTGACAAGATCTTTTCAGCCCTGTTCCTGCCCCAGAAAAACATGGTGCGCGGGTGCGGAACCCCAAGCATCTTGAAAAGGCATGTCTGCCTTATCTTGTCTCCCAGCAGGTTGTACGAAGCAAGGCTTGGAAATATCGCCCTGCCTGCCCCTGACAGGACATGGGCATAAAACAATGTTGGGAAATAGACCTTGCGGGCATCCATGATCATGGCCCTTTCTTCAGGAGTATATTCTTCCCAGTTACACCTGAGCCCAAGATGCACAACTGTTTTGGCAAGGCTCAACTGCCTGCCGAGGCTGACCCGTATCCGACTACTCATGATTATTTCATACAGTAAGTCACGATGGAGGCAGTTACAGGCTGCTTTTACTTTTATAAGTGGAAGGCATCATGTGTTTCTAAGGGCCTCCGATGGGTTGAGCCTGGCTGCCTGGCGTGCCGGGTAGATGGTTGCCAGAAAACAGATGATGATTGCTGAAACCGTTATGAGAATAACATCGGAGCTGTACAACAGTATAGGAATGCTGTCCGTATAGTAAACTTCCTTGGGTATCTTTATGAACTTATAGTGCTTGAGAAGCCAGCACAGGCCCAGCCCGCCGCTTACTCCTATAAACGTGCCCAACAGGCCTATCATAAGACCGTTCAGCATGAATATCCTGAGTACCTGCCCATCAGTGGCGCCAATGGCCTTGAGTATGGCAATATCTCCCTTTTTCTCCATGACCATCATGGTCAGGGTGCTGATGATATTGAAGGCTGCAACAAGCACTATCAGGGTCAAAACAACGAACATGGCGAACTTCTCTAATTTCAGGGCAGCAAAGAGATTCCTGCTCATCTGCTGCCAATCCATAACCCAGAAAGGGAAACCCAGCCGGGCCTGCAGCGCCTTTGCCATTGCATCAGCAGCATAAATATCAGAAACCCTTATTTCAAAACCATGTATCCTGTTGCCAAGCCCCAGCAACTTCTGTGCAGCTGTCAGGGGCATAAAGACCAGTGACATGTCATATTCGTACATGCCAAGGGTCTGGACCCCGGCCACCCTTACAGTCCTTATCTTCGGCATCATGCCCACAGGGGTTATGGTTCCGCTTGGAAGGACGATTTTTATAAAATTTCCGGCATGTGCCCCGAGGACACCTGCCAGTTCCTTTCCTATGATCACTGGAGGTGGGCCCTTGCCATCCCACTCCCTGAAGGCATCTACGCCCCTGCCTTCAATCAGCCTGCCAAAGGTGATGACACTTGTGACTGTGGCAGGGTCCACGCCCCTTATGGCTACCCCGTTGACTGCCCTGCCTGAACTCAGCAGCGCCTGGATATAGACAATGGGTGTAACAGCAGTGATATGCGGCCTGCCCGAGCCGCCATGCAGACGGTCGAGCAGGCTGCCCAGGCTGCTTTCCGGCTTTATGGAAAGACCCTGAATCTTGCTTTCCAGGCTTTTAACATGGTCAAACGGGCCTTCATAGCTCCTGACCAGTAGATGTGCATTTACCCCGAGAATCTTTGTGCGCAGATGGTTCTCGAACCCGGCCATCACGGCGATGACCACTATCAGCGCCATAACGCCGAGTGCAACTCCGCCAGTGGAGATGAGAGATATAAGAGAGATAAACTTGTGACTTTTCCTGGCCCTGAGATACCTGAGGGCCATGAAAAATTCGTATTTCACTTGGAGCCTTTCACAGGTTCAACAGGTTCGGCATCTCCCTTCCCTGGAGAAGATACCGGCCGCATCTGCGGAAACAGTATCACGTCCCTGATGGAGGCGGAATCCGTCATGAGCATAACAAGCCTGTCCACGCCTATGCCCTCACCGGCGGCAGGCGGCATGCCTATTTCCAGTGCACGTATATAATCGTAGTCCACCTCGGGAGGTATCTCCTCGTCGTCCCCTCTGTTGGCCACCTGTTCCTCGAAACGCGCCTTCTGGTCCCTTGGATCATTCAGCTCGGAAAAGGCATTGGCAATCTCGCGTCCGGTTATAAAAAGCTCGAACCTGTCAGTAACCTCGGGATTCTCTGCATTACGCCTGGCCAGGGGGGAGATGTCGGTTGGATAACGGGTGATAAACGTGGGCTGGATAAGATTGGGCTCCACCAGTAGGTCAAACAGCTTTGTCAGGTACTTTCCCAGGGGCTCGTCCCTGTCCATTTCAACCCCAAGGCCGGAAAGCCTGGCCAGCAGGGCATCCCTGTCGACAAGTTCTTCCTCAGGTACTTTTCCAACCTCCACAAGGGACTGGTGAAGGGTCATCTTCTTCCATGGAGGGGTCAGATCCACGTCCATGCCCTGGTACTGAAACCTGGTAGCACCCTTGACATCCATGGCTATCTGGGCAAAGAGCTCCTCGGTTCTCACCATCAGGTCCTCGTAGGTTGCATAGGCCTCGTAAAATTCCAGCATGGTAAATTCAGGGTTGTGCTGGATGGAGATGCCCTCGTTGCGGAAATTCCTGTTAAGCTCAAACACCCGTTCACAGCCTCCAACCAATAGCCTCTTCAGGTAGAGTTCCGGCGCAATCCTCAAGAAAAGATCGATTCCCAGAGCATTGTGGTGGGTAACAAAAGGCTTAGCGGTAGCCCCGCCCACTATGGACTGCATCATTGGAGTCTCTACTTCCAGGAAACCATTGGATACAAAATACGTGCGCAGCATCTGGATGATACGCGCCCTGGTCCTGAACGTCTCCAGGACATCCTCATTCATGACAAGGTCTTCGTAGCGCCTGCGGTACCTGAGCTCCTTGTCCTTTATTCCGTGATACTTTTCAGGCAGCGGACGCATGGACTTTGTCACGAGCCGGATGCGGTCAGCTTCTATGGTGAGCTCACCTGTCCTGGTGCGGAACAGCCTGCCCTCCACCTCGATCAGATCTCCGATATCGAACTTCTTGAAGATCTTGTAGACATCCTTGCCCACCCTGTCCCGCATTACATGGATCTGAATGGAGCCTGATGCATCCTTTATATTGGCAAATGCAGCCTTGCCGAAACGGCGCAGGGCCATGATCCTGCCGGCCACACGAAAGCTATCCTCCACTTTTTCAAGGTCTTCGGCATCATAATTCCCGTAGACCTTCTTTATGGCGCCTGCCCTCTCGGGCTTCTTTATATCGTTGGGGAAAAGCTCTATACCCTGCTGTTCAAGTTCCAGGGCCTTCTGTCTTCTCTGCTGTATAACCTGACTTTCTTCGCTCAAAATATAATTTCCTCCAGTGTATTCTGCCAATTCATTGCTCATGAGGTAAAAATCTATACTGACAGATGCCAATTCATAGTTTACTCTCAAGTAAGCGTCAAGTTTGCTTATCGATCACGGAATATTTTACCTGCATACTTAAATATTTCATCTTATTATTCAATATTTCATCTTATTATTCACAAGATGAAGCACATAGGGAAAAGTGTTAATGGAGATGGATCTAAGACTTGCCGTGGCTATTCTCTGGATGATAGCAATATTTGCCGGTTCCTCTATACCAGGCAAAGACCTCGGTTTTATCACCACGCCGGATTATATACTCCACGCGGGTGAATACGCGGTTCTGGGAGGCCTGCTGGGCTGGTGGTGTTTTTTTAATATTGGCCGCGCCTCTCATGCGGACAAACCGCTGTTTCCCTGGGCATGCCTGGCCTTGTCTGTGGCCATAGGTTCGGCTTACGGCGCACTGGATGAGCTGCACCAGGGGTTCGTATCAGGCAGATGCCAGGACCCGCGTGACTGGGTTTCTGACACGATAGGCTGCCTTGCAGGGGCATTCCTGGTGCTGTTCTACATCTATTGGTTGAGAAAAAACAATGGAGAAACCAATACATCAGGTCCTTGAAGAGCTGACACTCTGGCTGAAATTTCAAAAAGACTCCGGGGTAGATCTTATACATCCCGAGGTAGCGCAATCCCTTGAAAGGCTGGATATGGCTGTGAAAAGAAGAAAAAACGCCGGGCAGAGAACGGTTTCTGCCGATCTGTCCATGGTAAACAGCCTTTCAAGCCTCCAGGCCATTGTAGAGCAGTGCCGGGCCTGTGGCCTCTCAGCCACCAGGAACAAGGTGGTCTTTGGAGAAGGCAACACAAACCCTGTACTGATGATAATCGGTGAAGCACCCGGCAGGGAAGAGGACCGGACAGGCAGGCCCTTTGTGGGGAAATCCGGAGAACTGCTGACCAAGATGCTGAGGGCCATAAACATAGACAGGCAGGAGGTATTCATCACCAGCGTGGTAAAATGCAGGCCTCCGTCCAACCGCACACCTCATAAGGACGAGATCGAGGCATGCCTGCCCTACCTGCAGAGGCAGATATCTCTTCTGGACCCCAAACTTATACTCTGCCTTGGGGGAGTGGCGGGCCAGGCAGTTCTTGGTGTAAACAGCTCCCTGTCAGACCTCAGAGGGAAATTTCATCAGCTTCATGAAAGAAAGGTGGCTGTTACATACCATCCTGCCTATCTGCTGAGATTTGGCGGAAACAAACAGCAACACCTCAAGAGAAAGGCATGGCATGACCTGCAGATGCTTCAAAAAGAATACGACAAGAGCAGGCAGAAAAGGCCCGGCTGAACAGCCTGTTTCCCATGTATTACTGGCCTGGTTTGCTGTCTTTATCATGACAGCCCTGCCTGCGCCACACACAGTCCAGGCGGCAGACACCATAAAAAAGCTGCACGGCCCGGTGTTTACACTCAAGCTGGACTCCACCATCAGCCCGGGTTCAAGGGCCCTGCTGGAAAAGGCCATCAGGACAGCCGGTGCAGATGGCGCTTCCTGTCTCGTGGTATTCTTAGACACGCCCGGAGGCCTGGTGGCCAGCCTGAGAAAGATGGTGCAGGCAGTGATGCAATCACCTGTTCCAGTCATCATCTATGTCTATCCTCCAGGGGCGCAGGCCGCGTCTGCAGGCGCCATCCTGACCATGTCCGCCCATGTTGCAGCAATGGCGCCGGGCACCAACATAGGGGCGGCCCATCCTGTTGGGCTCGGGCACAATATTGACAGCAACAGCACAATGGGCAAAAAGATGGAAAACGACCTGGCAGCCATGGCAGCGGCCATTGCCAGGAAACGTGGAAGAAACGTCCAGTGGGCCGAGGATGCGGTCAGAAAGAGCGTCTCGGTCTCTGCTGAAACTGCCCTGAAGCTCCACGTTGTGGACATGGTAGTCCCTGGGCTCAAAGAACTCCTGCCAAAGGTAACGGGACTGCAGGTAGAACTGGCCGGAGGCAAAAAGGGGCTTATCTATCCTGACACCAGCAGGATAAGGGCCATTGAGCCCGGCCTGAGGGAAAGGATACTGGTCACAATTGCCGATCCCAATATCGCCTATGTGCTCATGATGATAGGGATGGTAGGTCTTTATTTTGAACTGGCGCATCCGGGAGCCATCTTCCCCGGGGTGGCAGGGGCCATTAGCCTCGTTCTCGCCTTCTTTGCACTCCAGACCCTCTCCGCTTCCATCACCGGCATACTCCTGATGGTGCTGGCGTTCATACTCTTCGTGCTGGAGCTGTTCATAACCAGCCATGGCGTTCTGGGCATCTCCGGAGTAGTGGCACTTTTCCTGGGGTCTGTCATGCTCTTTGACAGTTCTGTTACCGGGCTGTCGATTGCCACATCTGTACTCTGGCCGACCCTGATTGCGGTATCGCTGTTTTTCAGCGTCATTGTATGGCTTGCAGCAAAGGCATCCCTGGCCAGGCCCAGAACAGGCGCGGAAGGGCTTATAGGGCAGAAAGGGGTTGTAAAACAGGCAATTTCCGGCAATATGTTCGAGGTATTCATACACGGAGAACTCTGGAGGGCATATTCATTGCATGCACTGAAACCAGGACAGACTGTAACTGTTGAATCCGTTGAAGGATTGACACTCAGGGTAAAACCACAGGAGGACTGAATCATGTTACCAGCGGTTGTCTTTATTGTATTTCTGACAATATTCTTTCTTGCAACTTCCATAAGGGTTCTGAACGAATACCAGCGGGCAGTCATATTCCGGCTGGGAAGGATAATTGCTGCCAAGGGCCCGGGGCTGATAATCCTCATCCCCATTATTGACAAGATGAAGAAGGTGGACCTGCGCACAATCACCCTAGATGTGCCGCCCCAGGACATCATCACCAAGGACAACGTGTCGGTAAAGGTCAGCGCCGTGGTTTACTTCAGGGTGCTCGACCCTGTTGCAGCAGTGGTAGAAGTGGTGGATTTCTATTTTGCCACTTCCCAGCTGGCCCAGACCACGCTGAGGAGCGTGTGCGGCCAGGCAGAGATGGATACATTGCTGTCAGAAAGAGACCAGATAAACAGCAAGATACAAAACATACTTGATCTGGATACAGAACCATGGGGGGTGAAGGTCAGCAAGGTCGAGGTGAAAGAGATAGACCTCCCGGACGAGATGAAGAGGGCCATGGCCAAGCAGGCTGAGGCAGAAAGAGAGAGGAGATCCAAGATCATCAATGCCGAGGGCGAATTCCAGGCAGCCGAAAAGCTGGCAGACGCAGCCAAAATCATAGGAAAAGTGCCGGCAGCCCTCCAGCTCAGGTACCTTCAGACACTTAGAGAGGTATCTGCTGAAAACAACTCCACCACGCTGTTTCCCATACCCATAGACCTGTTCAAGCCGTTCATGAGAGAAGCCGGCCAGGGAGACAAAGATCAGGGATGACCGTAACCAGGCAAACTGGCCACGCAACTGATCACGGGTTCCAATAGGCTACTGTATATTCCCCTTTCTGCAAGCGCTCACAGAGCACTGTATCTGCTCTATGCAGATTGCTGGCCGTTATTCTCGCTGCCAATCATGCCGACTCCCCTGTAAATGTAGTGCAGCCCGGATGTCACGGTAAGAATCAGGGTGATAATATAGAGACTGGTGATAACAGGCTGCACTGATAGATCCAGAACCTTTGAACCGAGCACGGCAAATATGGTTATGAGCTGAAACAGGGTAGTGAGCTTACTGATAAGAGACGGGCATATCTCTATCCCGGAATGAAACAGCAGGAGAACCAGCACGCCAAGCACTATTATAAGGTCCCGGCTGATGACAGCCACTGCCAGCCAGTCAGGTATTACGCCTATAACCGCCATGGTGATATATGAAGAGGAGAGCAGGGCCTTGTCAGCTATGGGGTCCAGTATTGCCCCTATCCTGGTCTTCTGCTTCATTATCCTGGCAATAAACCCATCCAGGCCGTCGGAGATGCCTGCAACACAGAATACCACGAAGGCCAGGTCGTATTTCCTGTCTATCAGGAATATTATCAAAAGCGGCGTCAGAAGTATCCGCAGCAGGGTCAACAGGTTGGGGATATTCAATTTACAGCTTCCCAGATATTTTCGCAGGCCAGAAGCTGACGGGGATCAAACCACCTGATACGCGGGTCCTTCCTGTACCAGGTAAACTGTCTCTTGGCATATCTTCTCGTGTCTCTCTTTGTATCTGCTATTGCTTCTTTCAATGTGCAGCCTCCCTGAAGGTAGCGGATAATATGCCGGTATCCCAGAGATTGCAAGGCCTTGAGGCCTGGATCAAGGCCCTTTTTCAAAAGCCCTTTCACCTCCTCCACAAATCCCTGCTTGATCATCTGGTCCACCCGCTCATCTATGCGACGGTACAGGGACTCCCTGGGTATTGCCAGCCCAATGATTACACAACCCCTTTGCATGGCAAATGCCGGCGGGCTTGGCTTAATCCTGGCGCACCAGGACGAGAATGTCATGCCTGAAGACATATAGACCTCCAGCGCCCTTACAAGCCGATATGTATCGTTAGGATGTATGCGCCTGGCTGCATCCGGATCTGCCTGCTGCAGAAACCCATGAAGCCTGCCCGGCCCAAATTTGGCATGCATGTCACTGAGAAAAGACCTGATGCCAGGCATGTGTCCAGGCATGTGTGAAAGACCGGACAGAAGAGCATTTAGATAAAAACCTGTGCCACCGACAAAGATGCAGTTCCTGCCGCGCTCCAGGATGGTTTCCGCCCTGCGGGCCGCAATCTTGGAGAACGTGGCAGCATCCAGTGGCTCAAATGGCTCACGTATGTCCAGCAGGTGATGCACAATCCCGGCCTGCTCCCTGGGGGTTGGCTTGGCAGAGCCGATATCCAGCCCCTTGTAAACCTGCACGGAATCCAGGTTGACGATCTCTGCATGGAGCTCGGCTGCAAGCCTTATGGACACGGCGGTCTTCCCTGTGGCTGTAGGGCCTACCACTGCAACCAATGGGAAAAGGCGGGGAAACCCGGTACAGCAGCTCATTTGCGAAAGAATCCCCTGCATAGCTCATCTGCTGTCATCACCCTCGTCACTGGGCGCCCGTGTGGACAATGGGTAATGCCTTCATGCAGACAATCCTGGACGAGAGCTGCCATCTGCGCCTGCTCCAGGCGGGCACCGGCCTTCACGGCCATACTGCATGCAATCCTGGAAAAACAGCTGCGCAGGGCCTCCCTGGTGCTGCGCGCAGGGCTGGCAAGGAGGTCCAGGACAATCTTTTCAGCCACCCTGGTAGGCTCACCGGCCCCGGTCAATATATAGGGCACTGAGCGGATGGCCACCTGATTCTGCCCGAACAGCGACACCTCTATGCCAAGTTCCTGGAGCACTGGCATGGCCTTCTCCAGGCACTCCTGTACATCCATACCTGCATCAAGGACATGAGGAAAAGCAAGGGATTCCCTGGCAACATGCCCCTGTTTCTCGAATTCCTGCACCAGCCTCTTGAAGAGCAGGCCTTCATGGGCTGCATGCTGGTCAAAAACGAGGAGACTACCATCCTTTTCGACCAGGATGAAACTCCGGGCGAACTGGCCGATTACCCTGAATTCAGGGGTGTCTTTCCGGGAGGCTTCGGGAGAAACGGTGCTGGAATGTTCATGCTCACCATGGCCGGTCTTATTACGCATTGCAGCTGCCGTGCCGGGCAACAGGCCTTTATCAAGGCCTTTATGAGCCCTGCCCTCCCACGGAAGCGGTATATCTTCCTGTACCGCGCTGGCACCAGCCTGTCCCTGTCCTGATTCCAGGCGTTCTTCCATCACTGGCCCGTATCCTGGAGATGGCGCAGGTCCATAACCGGCATCACGGGTAATGGACTGGGATTCCAGGGAAAGGGCACGCCTGACACCATGATAAACCAGGCGGTAAATCTTGTCAGGCGCCTGAAACCTGACCTCTGCCTTTGAAGGATGGACATTCACATCCACCATACAGGGCTCTACATCCAGAAAAAGGGCTCCTGCCGGGAAATTGCCTTTTACAAGCCTGCCTCTCAAGGCCTCGTTTACCGCCTTCCACAGCACAGGGCTGGTTACAGGCCGCCTGTTCAAAAAAAAATACACATGCCTGGAAGAAAGCCTCACCATATCAGGCGATGCGATAAACCCGGTAAGAGCTATACCATCCCCAGAGGCCTCGAGTTCCTTCATTGCGGAAAGTATCTCTCTGCCAAAGAGCGGCTCCAGGCATTCCAGGCCCGTGGAAGCCCCTGGGGCATGGCCGGGACTCCTGAACAACTGCCTGTTTTCATTGCGCACTACAAAAGCCACCTCAGGCCAGCAGACAGCAAAGGTCTTTACCATCTTCAGGCACCGGGAAAGCTCTGCCTGGCGGGACTTGAGAAACTTGTACCTGGCAGGGATCTCAAGAAACAGGTCCTTCACCTGCACTATGGTTCCAGGAGGACATCCTGCCGGGACTACCTTCCCCTGCTTTCCAAAGGATACGTCCAGCCGCCATCCCTGGCTGTCTTCCCTAGTCCTGGACGTTATGGAAAACCGGCTCACCGCTGACATGCTCGCCAGGGCCTCTCCTCTAAAGCCCAGGGTCTGTATGGCAGCAAGATCTTCCTGGCTGGATATTTTACTTGTGGCATGAGGCATGACTGAAAGTTCCAGATCCGGCAAAGTAAGGCCTTCGCCATTGTCCCGGACCTCTATCAGGTCTCTGCCGCCCCTGTGCAGCCTGATTTCAATGGCAGTGGCACCTGCATCCAGTGCATTTTCCACCAGCTCCTTGACCACGGATGCCGGCCTTTCCACCACCTCTCCGGCTGCTATCTGGTTTGCAAGATGTGCCGGAAGCCTCTTAATCCTTCCCATATCTCTATTTCTCAACACCTGTATATTCAGTAATGCCTTTTCAAATCCCGGGTTAATATTTCAGTAAAGCAACAGACAGCATACCATATAGACAGCATGGAAATCGACTGGAAAGAAGATGGAAGCAACCTGGCATAAACAATTTTCTGCATACAATGCGCCATAAAATTGACATGCCCGTGATGCATACTTATTTTCTTTACGTCTGCGGGCAATGCCAGCCAATAACAGCCTTACAAATTATAATGGGCCGCATACAATGTGGTAAGAAATTGAATTTTTTTTAGCACTCTCAACAAAAGAGTGATAGATTGGTTTGTTTTAATAATTTCAGGCTTGCCCCATACAAAAACATTAACTGGCAAAGAAAGGTCCTGCTGGAGTATTCAATCCTGGCCTGTTTTGCCAACAAAATAACAAAGTTAACACGGCCATGATGACTGAAACAAATAAAATTTCAGGCAGAAAAAAAGAGATACTAAAGGAGGTTGTCACCTCCTATATAGAAACTGCTGAACCTGTGGGTTCCAGGAAGATAGCAAAGAGAAGCAGCCTCGGCCTGAGTCCTGCCACAATCAGAAACTGCATGGCAGACCTGGAAGACGCCGGTCTCCTGTACCAGCCCCATACATCAGCAGGCCGCCTTCCCACAGAGGAAGGGCTCAAGTTCTTTGTCCAGCACATAATGGATAAGGAACCGCTTTCCTGGGGAGAACAGGTAGCCATAGAAAAAGAGATGCTGCAGGAAGCTGACGGCTTTAACGAGATACTGAAACGCACTGCCCAGCTTCTCGCCTCCATGACAGGCCACGCTGCCATAGTCAGCGCACCTGCCGAGATGGAAGAAAAGCTGGATTTTATAGAGTTTGTCCGTATAAAGCCCCATGTCATCCTGGTGGTAATGATATCTGTCAGCGGAACAGTACGTAACCAGCTCATCAGGACATCAAAGGACATCAGCCAGAGAATCCTGGAAAGATTCAACAGAAAAGTAAATGAGCTTCTGAAAGAGGTTTCTCTGACAGAGATAAGAGATGTAATAGTGGAATCCATGAGAGAGGACAGGCGGATATTTGAGAACATCCTGTCCCAGCTGGTTCCCGAGAAGGCCCAACAGCAGCTAAACAGCAAGCTGTACATAGACGGAAAGCTCAACCTCCTGGACGAGCCCGAATTTTCACATATTCCCAGGCTCAAGAGCCTCTTGGAAGCCCTTGAGGAGAAACATCTGCTTCTGAGACTCCTGGACAAATGTCTTAACGGAGACGAGTTGCAGATCCTTATCGGGACAGACGTGGCGGCAAGCATGAGAAGATGCGGCATGGTGGTGGCGCCCTATGAGGACGATGAACACCCTGTGGGAAGCCTTGGAGTCATAGGGCCCATGAGAATGAATTATCCCAGGGTGGTTTCCCTGGTGGAATATATAGCAGCAATACTGGGTTCCAGATTCAAGGAGATATGACATCATGGAAAAAAACACACAGCACATGACAGAAGAAAAAGATCAGAAGATAAAAGGTACAGAAAGCATGAATAAAAAAGAAGACATTGAGAACCAGCACACGGAGAACGGTTCTCTTGAACAAAAGCTGCAGGAAAAAGAAGAAGAGCTGCAGGCCTGCCAGGATAAGGTACTGCGGCTCGCTGCCGAACTTGAAAATTTCAAGAAGAGGATAGAGCGGGAAAAGATAGAGCACATGAAGTTTGCCCTGGAGGAATTTGCAAAGGAGCTGCTTCCTTTTCTTGACAATCTTGAAAGGGCCCTGGACTCCGCAAGGCAGACAAAAGACCTGGACAAGCTCATCGAGGGCATTGATCTCACCCTGTCCGGCTACTTCAAGACACTTGAAAAGTTCGGGCTCAAGGCCTTTGCGGCAGAAGGTCACCGTTTTGACCCAAACTATCATGAAGCACTGAGCGTTGAAGAGAACGATAATGTAGAGGAAAATACGGTGTTAAAGCAGCTCCTGAAGGGCTACACGCTGCATGACAAACTGTTGAGACCCGCACTGGTGGTGGTCTCGAAAAAAAACAAAGATGACAGTGGACAAAATCAATGAGATGCTTAGTTTTTATCATGAAAAGAAGAAGAAACAGTCATTGACCAGCATCTCGTGCAGGCAAGGTGACTTAATAGCCTGCAAGCATAACGCTTTTTTTGATTTGCGGTTCATCTCATACCGGTAACTTCAGACAAAAGATGGCA
>JALWYO010000109.1 GCA_026992735.1 Deltaproteobacteria bacterium | reverse complement strand
CCAATGTCCAGCCACATTCCGGCAGCCAGGCAAACATGGCGGTATATTTTGCAGCATTGAAGCCAGGTGACACCATCCTGTCCATGGACCTGTCACACGGCGGCCACCTGTCTCATGGGGCATCAGTGAGTTTTTCTGGCAGGTTTTTCAACGTGGTTCACTACGGTGTCAGCCCTGATTCCGAAACCATAGACATGGAGCAGGTGGCCAGAAAGGCCAGGGAGCACAGGCCCCAAATGATTGTTGCTGGTGCCAGCGCCTATCCCAGGATCATTGATTTTGAGGCCTTCGAGGCCATTGCAAAGGAAGTTGGTGCCTATTTCATGGTGGATATGGCCCATATTGCTGGTCTTGTTGCAACCGGCCTGCATCCTTCTCCTGTTCCCCATGCAGATTTTGTCACATCTACTACTCACAAGACCCTGCGCGGCCCCAGGGGCGGCGTTATCCTGGCCAGGGAGCGGTTCGGCAAACTCCTGAACAGCCAGATATTTCCGGGCATCCAGGGCGGGCCGCTCATGCACGTGATAGCAGCCAAGGCCGTGGCATTCCAGGAGGCCGGCAGTGATGCATTCAAGGCATACTGCAGGCAGATAGTGGCCAATGCGGCAAAACTGGCAGAGGTGCTTTCCGAAAGGGGTTTCCGCCTGGTATCAGGCGGTACCGATAACCACTTGATACTCGTGGATCTCTCCAGCCAGGGGCTTACCGGGGCCGAGGCAGAAGATATCCTTGAGCGGGCAGGGATTACCGTGAATAAAAATGCCATTCCCTTTGACAAGCAGCCTCCCAGGGTTACCAGCGGTATCAGGATAGGTACGCCGGCAGTTACCACCAGGGGCTTGAAAGAGAAGGAAATGGAAGCTATAGGAAACTATATTGCGGACCTGCTGCTTAGTCACGGTGATGAAGCCCTGGTGACAAAGACCAGGGAAGAGATAAGAAATATCTGTCAGGCATTTCCCCTGTATGTCAAGAGGTTACAGCAGTACCAGGCCACAATGAAGGAGTGCGGCCTCGAAGCCTGAGAAAATGAAAGATCATCCTGTTGCTCCTACTGGGTCTTCATCAAGGCCCACCTGGGATCAGTATTTCATGTCCATCACCAGGCTGGTTGCCCAGCGTTCCACATGCCTCAGGAGAAAGGTCGGGGCGATACTTGTAAAAGGCAAGCGAATACTGTGCACAGGCTATAACGGCGCTCCGGCAGGCCTCAGGCATTGCCTGGATACAGGCTGCCTTCGGGAGCAGATGGGCATAGAGAGCGGCCAGAGGCACGAGTTGTGCCGGGCCCTCCATGCCGAACAAAATGTGCTGATACAGGCGGCCTTTCACGGTATAGCCGTGGAGCATGCCGTGCTTTACTGTACCAACCTGCCCTGCTCTATATGTACAAAGATGCTGATAAATGCCGGGATCAGGAAGATATACTATCAGGAAGGCTATCCTGATGACCTGTCCCTGCAGATGCTCGATGAGGCAGGCATAGAGCTGGTGCAGCTCGATTAGCGTGGAATCGCCTGTACCTGATTCCCTAAGATTTTTTTGTGTAGTTCCAGGATGGCCATCAAAGGTAGCCAGTATCTATCATTTGCTGAAGCTTTTTAAGCAGGGTTGCAGAGGTGAGTGGTTATAATATGAGGACATGGCTTGTTTTTTTTGCCTGACAGGATATCAGAGGTCAGCCATAAACATTCACCTGTCTGTATGCCCCAGATATCCTGCCCTTTCAATCAAACAAAAAAACAAATTTACTACCTTACTGATTTTACACGAAAATGCCCCTCTTTTGGTCCAGGGAAATCCAAAATGCTGGTTTTGTCAGTCGATACGTTGTCATAATCTGAGACCAGTAGAGTCGGCAACTCTGTCAGCTCTGGAGAGTTCTCATGCTTGTAAAATACAGGGACATTCAATACCTGTTTGGCCCTGACTGCCATGGATTTCAATGCATCGTTTTTGCAGGTGACCACGATAGCCACTTCCTCAGGGCTTCCAAAACGCCGCATGCAATCTTTCATGGTCTGGATGATATCCTTGGCTTCGCCTGTCCCTAACCGGGCAGAATCATTGTTCGGCAGGTTTTCGACCAGCAGGACTTCTACATTTTTCAGGTTCATATCTTGCCGTTTCTCAAAATAGATCTTGAGAAATCTGCCGGTATCCAGGCCGGCCGGAGTATTGGGAACAAGTAATACAAGATTTTCAGGCCTTGCGATTCCCTTTTGCCGGAGCGCTTCCACAGCATTGATCTCTGCGCCGCATATCCTGGAGCCAGGGTCAATCTCGAGCAGTTCCTGCGCCAGTGTTTTCCAGTTCATTGAATCATAAGCAGATATGATTTTTTCCTGCCTGGACTGGCGTTCCGTGGAGTCTTCTGAATTGGAAAGCGTTAAGAGGCTGCCTCCAAACAGGCTGGTCCCGACAGTGCAGATCAGGGTATGGATATATGTCATTTTATCTTTCCTCCTCTCAAACAGGTCTATGCATTTGTCCCGAGAGATAATTCAGTAAACAATAAAGCAAGTATGAAGCCAGCACCGCCAGTTGATGAAACATGCGTATATTGATGATGAAAAAACAACAGAGGGGATTCTGGCAAACAGCTTATACAGTTGACATAATTTTTGTCATTCATGCAAAATCATGTGACCATAAACTCTGGCTATAGGCGGCATATCCGGGCTGCTTGAGCCTGGGACGGCTTTAACGGTTCCTCCCTATGCATTGACTTTCACTGCCTTCTTTGACATAACTGATAAGGAACTGAACAATAATTTCCTATGATCACTTTAATGGTGCAACAGCACAAGCAGCGTTGAGGGGCCCTTGCCATGTTTGAAAAATTGCTCGTTGCCGATGACCTGAAGATCCCGCCTCTTTCCCTTGTCCGCTGCATTCCCAAGAAAAAGCTCGGCGTAAGGGAGATGATCATTTGCCATGCCATAAACCCGCCGGAAAATTTCCAGATAGACCAGTCATACCTGGACTCCATAAAAGACCGCCTGGAAAGCCGGGCAGATGCGGTCAGGGCCAGGGGATTCAACTGCCGGGTAGAAATAGTGCGTGGCACACCGGGCAGGGCAGTGCTGGAACTTGCTGAACAATTCAATGTAAACATGGTAATCATTGGCTCACACCACAGAGGCGGAGTCAGGGGAGCATTAATAGGCAGTGTGAGCTACGGTATCCTGCATGAAGCCACCAGGCCCACATTTCTGGTGCGTTTCAGCCCCGGTAAACAGGAAGACCTGTCGCGAGACAGCTGCAACAGTCACATTCTTTTCCCCACCGATTTTTCAGAGACATCGGAGACGGCTTTCCTGCTTTTGGAGCGTATTGCCACTGTGACTCATGCCAAGGTCACCCTGTTTCACGTGCATGACAAGGCCAGGATAGATCCTTATCTGCGGCATATGCTGCCGGCCTTTGACAAGGAGGACAAGGCACGAATGCAGTTGCTGAAGGAACACCTGGAACTTAATGGCTCGGGCCCATGTTCCATCCAGGTTTCCTACGGAGTGCCTGCCCAGAGGATACTCAACCTGGCCAACAGCGGCGAATTCAGCCTGATTGTCATGGGCACCCAGGGACGGGGTTATATACCGGATATATTCCTTGGAAGCACGGCTAATGCAATAGCAAGACACGCTGATCTGCCAGTGCTTTTCGTCCCGCACAAACGGCCCGGGCTGGGCTGGTAAAAGGTAACAGTCATGGTAAACCAGCAGATTGTCCAGATATTTAACAGGATTGCGGATCTCCTGGAGATAAGCGGCGAGAATCCTTTCCGGGTACGTGCCTACAGGAATGCGGCTCGAACCATAGAAAGCCTTGGCCGAAATCTCGAAGAGATGCTTAAAAACGGCGAGGATCTCACGAGCCTGCCAGGGATAGGCAGGGACCTTGCCGACAAGATCAGGGAGATTGTGGAAACAGGCAGCCTTGGCAAGCTCGTGGATCTGGAATCCAGGGTGCCGCCGGCTCTTGTGGAACTTTTGAAGGTGGAAGGCCTGGGGCCCAAGAGGATAAAGGTGCTTCATGAGCAGCTCGGCATAACCAGCCTTGAAGAGCTTCAGGAGGCTGCAGCCCAGGGCAAGATCAGAAAGTTGCCTGGATTCGGCAGGAAAACCGAGGAGCTTATACTCAAGGGCGTGGTGCTGGCAAAGAAGGAGGGCAGGAGATTCAGGTGGTCTGTTGCCGAGTCCTATGTGGAGGAACTCCTGAAATACATCAAAAAGGCTCCTGGCCTGGAAAAGGTACAGGCGGCAGGGAGTTTCAGGAGGAAAAGGGATACTGTAGGCGATCTGGACATCCTTGTTACTGCTGGCAACCCCGGCGTGGTTATAGAGCATTTTGTCAGGTTCCAGGGGATAAAGAACGTGATCTCCCAGGGGCAGACAAGGTCAACAGTGATACTCCAGTCAGACCTGCAGGTGGATCTCAGGGCAGTGGATGTCGAATGTTACGGTTCTGCCCTGCATTACTTTACCGGCTCAAAGGCCCACAATATCGCCATCAGGGCCATTGCCCAGAAGGCGGGCCTGAAGATAAATGAATACGGTATTTTCAGGGACAACAAGCGCATGGGCGGCAGGGAAGAGCAGGATATATTCCAGGCCGTTGGGCTTCCGTTCATAGAGCCTGAGCTAAGGGAGAACCGCGGGGAGATAGAGGCAGCCCGGGCTGGAAGGCTTCCCGGTCTCATCACTCTCCAGGACATAAGAGGCGACCTTCACATGCATACCACCTGGAGCGATGGCAAGTACACAGTAGAGGCAATGGCAAGGACAGCCGCTGCCATGGGTTATGAATACATTGCAATAACCGATCATTCAAAGAGAATGAGCATCACCAGGGGGCTGGACGAGCAGAGGCTCATGGAACAGGCTGAGGAAATAGAGCGGGTAAGGGAAGATGTGAAGGGCATGGCTATCCTCAAGGGCATAGAGGTTGATATACTGGAAGACGGCAGCCTTGATCTCACGGACCAGGCCCTTTCAACCCTGGATATAGTAATTGCAGCTATACACAGCAAGTTCAGGCTTTCCAGGGAAAAGCAGACCCGGCGCATCCTGAAGGCTCTGGATAATCCCTATGTGAACATCATTGCACATCCAACCGGCAGGCTTATCGGCGAAAGGGAAGGTTATCAAGTAGATATGGAGCGCATCATGGAACATGCCAGGGAAAACGGCTGTTTCCTGGAACTGAACGCCCAGCCAGCCCGCCTGGACCTGAATGATTTAAACCTCAAATTGGCCCATGACAACGGACTAAAAGTGGCCATATCCACGGATTCCCACAACAGCGACAGCCTTCTGTTCATGCGGTACGGCATCAACCAGGCGAGAAGGGGCTGGATAGAACCACGTGACGTGATAAATACCCGGCCCCTGGATAAACTGCTAAAGCTGCTCAAGCGCTGACCGGCAGGGTCTGCCATGCAGCAATAATGTATTTTGTCAGGCAGGTGCCTTTACCTTCGTAACTGATCACAGGTTCCAATTGGGCTTTACTGTATATATTCCCATCCTGTAAGCGCTCGCAGAGTGCCGCAGATGTAAGGCGGCGGGCGCGCAGTCGTACTCCCTGTATACTTCAAGCGCCCGCCAACACGGCAGATGCGGTGCACTGTGAGCGCTTACTTTACCTTCAGGCGTTTCAGTGCGGCAAGCAGGACCTGTCTCCTGACAGGCGCCCTGACATTCTCCCACTTCCTCTCGTGCGGGGCGCATTCCTGTACCAGGAGATGGGTGTCCTTTTCAAGGCCGGTATAGTACACGTTCGGGCCGATGTTCACCTCCTTGGAAGTGAGCCTGACGGCCTTTCCAGAGGCCACGATCCTGTGCACTTCTGACGTCCTGTCTTGAAGGTCGCCGAATATCCTTGCCTCTGTTATGCAGGTCTTTACGCAGGCAGGTTTCTCTCCTGCCTGGAGCCGTTCCACGCAGAACGTGCATTTGTCAGCCTTGGGATCATCCAGTTCCTCGTTGAGGTACCTTGCGCCGTAAGGACATGCCTCCACGCATGAGCCACACCCGATACACCGATCCTTTTCTATGAGGACTGCGCCTGAGAACGGGTCCTTGTAGGTGGCTGCTATGGTTTTCTTTACGGTCCTGCCTGATTTCGGGTCCTTGAAAACCCTTTCCACCGGGTCTGCAGGGCACACGGACACGCATTTGGGATCGTCGCAATGGTTGCAGAGCCCTGGATAGAATGTGTATGAAAGGCCGTGGGACGTACTGGCAGGCCCGAGACGGCGGACCCAGTTGCGCCTGTATGGAACCGGCACCGCCCACTCGGCCCGGCAGGCCAGGGCGCAGGCATGGCAGCCTACGCACCTCTTCAAGTCTATTACCATGGCAAGCTGGCTCATCTTTTGCCTCCTGTCTTAGCATGTTTCAATTGGAATCGGGGAATTTGCGGCGGCACCGGGCAGAGATCCGGTATGTCCAGTATCTTCTTTCCCTTTACAATGCGCACGAAGTTCGTCCTGTGACTCGAGGCCCCCATGAAGGGATCATTTTCATACATAGTGATGACGAACTGGTCACTTGCTCCCTTTTCATAGGCCTTTGTCAGCTGTTTTGAGCGGCTGCCGTATCCATGTGCCATGTACACTGCGTCCGGCCTGATGCCTGGCGTTACCTTCAGCTTTATGGGCAGAGACCTGGCCCCGTCCTGATTTTCAAGCTGTACCTCTTCTCCATCTTTAAGGCCCATTTTGCCAGCTGCCTTGTCGTTGAGCCAGAGCTGGTTTTCCGGCCACTCATTGTTGAGCCACTGGTTGTTCATGGTCCTGGTGAAGGTATGAACAGGAACCCTGCCGTATATCAATCGGGCATAACCTTCTGGCGGGGCAGGTGTCGGTATGAACTCTGGAACGGGATCGAGATCTTCGTCTTCAAAGTCTTCCACGCTCAATTCCATCTTGCCGGAGGATGTATTGAATTTTAGATCTTTCCTGTCCCTGTAAGGATTGGCCTTGAATTTTACCAGCCCTCCATTTTCGTCAAGGGATTTGAGGGTAAGGCCTGCGCCCTTGAGTTCTTCTTCAATTATTTCCTCCACGTCATTGCATTTGAAGCAGTCTATGTCCAGGCGTTTCGCAAGCTCCCTGGCTATCCAGAAGGGAGAACGGGCCTCGAACATGGGCTTCACAACAGGCTGCCGCACTGTCAGGTAAGGGGTGAGCAGGTCATAGGCATAGACCGCATCAAACCTTTCCAGGTATGTTGCGCCTGGCAGCACTATGTCAGACCACATGGCTGTCTCAGTGGGCATTATCTCCTCGCAGAAGATGAAATCCAGCTTCCTGATGGCATCCATGGTGTGATAGGGGTTGGGTATGGTCTGAAGGATGTTAACGCCGTTTATGCCCCAGAGCCTCACGGGATACGGATCTCCGGTAAGGCTTGCCTCGATGATCTTGCTGGTAGGCGAACCGAAAGTAGAAGCAAACGGGTAGTAGTCATCCTGCAGGGATTTTACCGGTGTTTCCGGTTCTTCACCGCACTCAGCACATTCAGAATGGGCCTTTTTCACCGGCGTGGGGAAATAGAGCCCGCCTGGCACCCCTACTGCGCCGAAAAGCCCGGCGAGTATGCCCAGGGCCTGGTGCCTGCTTGTGTCTCCTCTGCCGTACCATGTGGCATGGCGCCCTGGATGGATTGCAACATGAGGCCTTGCCTCGGCAAGCATCAGGATGGCCTTTTTTATTTCGTCAGGCTTGAGGTCACAGATGGGAGCGGCCCATTCAATGGTGTATTTTTTTACCGCTTCTTTTACACTGTCAAAACCTATGCAGTTATTTTGAACAAATTCCCTGTCATACAGGCCTTTTTCGATGATGAAATTCATCCAGGCCAGGAGAAGGGCTGTATCCGTGCCGGGGCGAATCGGGAGGTAGAGGTCTGCCTTTCCGGCAGGAGCGGAAAAGCGAGGGTCCACTACCACGAGCTTTGCCCCGTTTTGAAGGCCTTCCATGTATTCCCGCACGTGTGAAACATGAACATTTTCGCCGATATGGCTGCCCATGAGCAGTATGGCCTTGGCGTTCTTCATGTCAATGTATTGCCTGGTCCCAGAGGCCACATAGCCAACTGTTTTCAGGAATGCCAGGGCGGCAGGGCCAACGCACTGGAAGAAGGCCGGTTCATTGGTATAGTTTTCAGTGCCGAGATCCTTGAAGATACCCCTCATGAACTCTGCCGAGGCTCCG
Organism: Deltaproteobacteria bacterium; assembly: GCA_026992735.1. Classification (GTDB taxonomy): domain Bacteria; phylum Desulfobacterota; class Dissulfuribacteria; order Dissulfuribacterales; family QOAL01; genus QOAL01. Next base: position 3,671 of record JALWYO010000109.1, on the reverse strand, counting down.
TGATCAAAATATGCCAGGGCGTGCGGGCCGTACTTGTCCTTGACCTTTTTTATGTTATGGGCTACCTCGTCAAGGGCCTCATCCCAGGAGATACGGGCCCATTTGCCTTCTCCTCTCTCTCCGGTCCTTTTGAGGGGGTACTTCATGCGATCCGGGTCATAGAGAAGCTGGATGCCGGAATTGCCCCTGGCGCATACCGTGGTACTGTTTGCCGGGCTTTTTGGGTTGCCTTCTATCTTTACGAGCCGTCCGTTTTTGACCTTGCCTACTATGGGGCAGCGCCAGAAACACATCTCGCACACGCTGGGTATATCCTTTGCCCCAAGGCTGCCTGGCAGCATTGCAGGCTTGCCGGTGGATGCGGCAGCCGGCCTGAACATGCTGTTGCCCTGAAGTTCAAGGGCGGCCAGGGCGGCACAGGCTGAAGCCGAGAGCTTCAGGAATTTACGTCGCTTCATCAAAAACCTCCTTGTTCAATATTGTCAGGTAGAAAAGTGTCAGCCTCGACAGGAGACTGTAATATGGATGTGATCCCGCAGCCTGTAACTTCTGCTGAAACTTGGGGAACCACGCCAGAAGGTGTTCCCGTACAAATTCCGAAAGGAGCCGCAGGTTTCCCTGTTCTGCTAAAACAGATGCAAAGTATAGCTCCACAGGCAGAAAATCCGCTGGTTCGTCAAGACCAGACGGCTCCAGGCCTGCACGGTGGTAGAAATCCATGGCCTGTTCAAGGCCTTCCTGGGCAAGCAGGCCATGGCCTGATACATACACAGAGGCATAGGGCGGAACAATGGGGCCATCTGCCCTGTTTATGAAAAGCCTGGTATAGGCATCCTGCAGTTCCGGAAGGCTGTACGAAAGTCTCTTGTTCTCCAGCCCGGCAGTGACTGCCAGCTCTTTTATGGCAGAGAAAAATGCAGGCGATGAATTTCCCTGGTCAGGATATGAAAAGGCGCGGGACAGTAATCTGAATATCTGGGTTAACTCGTGATCCAATAAGGCCTCATAAATATAAGTGCGCTTAATAGCCTATTCCTAAAAAATTTTATGCTAATTTTTAGCCACCCAAGCAACTATATTGCCAGTAAAATAGATGGCCACCTGTTTTTCAAGGGATTTTTTCACAATCATCATGAAAAAATTTGTTGCTTGAAAATGGTCAACATCAAGGCCGAAAGATACCCCTTCCAGCAAAAATAGTTATATGACCAGGAACAGAATACCGTGCTTCTATAAACTGCGCCGTCCTTTTGTCAGAATGTTAATACCTTGTCACTGTCCTTTATGAGGGCATAGAGGTCCTTTTGTGTGGCCCTCTTGTGGTATCCTTCCCCCACGCCGTGGAGGTCGAGACACTTTCCTCAGGCCAGGAGCGTGCCTTCAGAAAGGGTGAACAGCTTTGCAAGATCCATCAGGGGAAATTGCTCAGAGGCAAGGGCCTCATACCTTACGGAAGGGCCGTTTAGAAAAATGGTGACCTCCTCCATCCCCTCCAGCATCATGTTGCTCAGCCTGAAACAGTTCCAGATGATCTCCGGGTTATCCTGGCAGAGAATCATGGCCACATTCATACAACCTCCTCCTTTCTTTTTATCTTCTTCAATAATATAAGCACCGTGTTCCTCTCTTTGTTGGATCGACACCTTTGCTTAGCCACTTGACTGTTCAAACATGAGAGAGCAAAAACCAGTTATGGTCTTTTGCCTTGCTTCCAGTAAATCGGTTTGCCTGTAGGATATCTTTATTGTAGCCTTTGCTCACAAGATACCTGATGGAGATTTTTCTGTATTTGAGAGACGACGGTGGAGAATACCGAATGGACAAAAAGCCCGCTGCAATAAACATAATCTGGCTTGGCATGATTCTGGTTGCCACGGTCACTGCTGCCTGGACAGGAACAATGGACCAGGTGACCAAGGCCTCTTTTGATTCGGCAAAGGCTGCGGTAACCCTGGCAATAACCCTTATAGGCCCAATGGCCCTCTGGCTGGGCCTCATGAAGGTGGCAGAGGATGGCGGCCTGCTGAAGATGGTTGCCCGCTGCCTTCGGCCGGTAATGACAAGGCTTTTCTCCGATGTGCCACATGACCATCCTGCCATGTCTGCAATGATAATGAACATGGCTGCCAACGCGCTTGGCCTTGGAAATGCCGCCACGCCAATGGGCATAAAGGCCATGCAGGAACTGGACCGCCTGTCAACAAGCAAGGGCACTGCAACAAATGCCATGTGCCTGTTTCTGGCAATAAATACCTCGAGCGTTACATTGCTTCCCCTGGGTGTAATTACGGTCAGGGCTGCTGCCAATGCCTCCCAGCCTGCTGCTATCCTGCTGCCATCCATCCTGGCTACTGCTATATCCACTACAGTGGCGGTTATTGCAGCCAAGTTTTTACAGAAAGACGAGGTGTCATCGCAGGCAGAAGTGGAGACATCCCAACAACCGGATGCCGAAACCGGAGAAGAGCCGCTGGATGAAGACAGCAGCAGTGCGAGCAGTCCTTATCATGTCTCTGCTGCAGGCCGTATCTTTGTATGGATGGTAATCATTGCCTTTGTTGTTGCATCAACGGCGCGTCTCATCAAGGAACCGCCTGCGGAGTTTTTCAGCCTGGCGAGCATAAACGTGCTGTCCAGCTGGCTTATTCCCATACTTATCTGCATATTCCTGATATTCGGTTTTTTAAGGGGAGTGCCTGTGTATGAAAGCATGACAGAGGGGGCAAAAGAGGGGTTCAATACAGCTGTAAAAATCATACCATACATGGTGGCCATATTTGTTGCCATTGGCATGCTAAGGGCCAGCGGAGCCATGAATATTTTCATAAGGCTCCTGAGCCCTGTTACCCAGATCATCGGCATGCCCCCGGAAGCCCTTGCAATGGCCCTTATGAGGCCGCTTTCAGGCAGTGGCGCCTTTGGCATCATGTCGGAGATCGTCAACAGGGCACCTGACAGCTTCCTTTCCTATCTTGTGTCAGTTATGCAGGGCTCCACTGAGACCACGTTTTACGTGTTGGCGGTATATTTTGGCAGCGTTGGGATAAGACGGACCCGGCACGCCCTGCCAGCGGCCCTTTGCGCTGATGCAGCAGGGATACTGGCATCTGTCTGGATAAGCAGGATATTTTATTAGCGGGCCGTTTTGGAACGGCTATTTGTCTACGCTCTTGTACGATGCCGGGTGATTAAGCGCCATATCGTCACGGATGGCCCGGGCAGGAATCATTGTTTTGCCAATGGTTTTTTCAAAAATCAACATGGAAACCACCAGCGTCGCCAATTGCAGGGATCTCCTCTGATTTTACTTCTTCAACTCTGGCATACCGGGGCCCCTGGTTCAGCCATATCAGGAGTTTCGAGATCTTATCCTCCGGGCCTTCTGCCTCCAGCTCCACAGAGCCGTCTGGCATGTTTTTTACCCATCCGTGAAGCCCCAGGGCCCTGGCCATGTCCCTGGTGGATGCCCTGAAGTACACGCCCTGCACCCGGCCTGTCACCTTTGCATGGATCCTTTTCATAGTTTCCTCCAGAATCTTCAGGGAGTCTGATTCATTTTTTATCGTTTCTCCCGGGTCATTTCAAGAAATTCCTGCTCGGTAATGGTTTTTACACCAAGCTTTTCCGCTTTAGCCAGCTTTGAGCCGGGTCTTTCTCCAACCACGAGGAAA
>JALWYO010000108.1 GCA_026992735.1 Deltaproteobacteria bacterium | reverse complement strand
ACATATCTCCTATTGGCGTGATCATAGAGCCTGGATAAAAGTTCAACCTTCTTGGATCTAGGACGTTCTACGACTGAGTCGTCAATAATCAGAACCTTCTGTCTATCCCCACCTGTCAGGCCATCTATAAAAGAAACTGCCTTGGCAGCCAGCAAAAGAAGTAGCCTTCTCCAGTTAAACTTTTAGCTTCTCAGGAAATCATACACTACGTCTTTGCCAAAAGGCTGTCGGGCCTTGAGCACCATATGGCGAAATATATTGTCTCCCAGAAACGAAAGTCCGAAAAGGCAATGCAGAACGATCATAGGGGATATTCCCCTGCACTTTCGTATTCCACATCGATGCAACAAGGTACCCATGTGGTATTCCCTGAAAAAAATTTCAATGCTGCTAGATAACCTCTGTTCTTGAGCTTGTTCATCCCAGGAAATTTCATTACTCTTCATTTTGGAGTCCTTTCTGATTGTAATGGCGCTTTGGAACCACCATTATAATCGAAATGAGAGGGTTCCTTAAGTAAAATATATAAATTATTTCAATATATTATCTTGAAAATTTTCCGGAAAATTTACTCCGAAAGTTGAGCTGTTAAATTATAACTGGCTGGATCAGGTACTTACGAAGAACGAGCATATACAAGGCCAAAAGAGTGGTCCGGCTTTTGAAATCCATTGAAGTGAAAGCAGCGATCTTATCTGACATACATGCCAATCTCCAGGCCTTCGAGGCATGCCTTAGGGATGCCGAGGCCATGAAGGCGGATCTATTGCTCTCCACCGGTGACATCGTGGGCTACGGCCCCAATCCCGAGGAGGTGGTCTCCCTTGCCAGGTCAGTCGGCCTGAAATCCGTCATGGGAAATCACGATTACGCCATAAACAACATTGCGGCTGAAAAATACTTTAATCCGCATGTGCAACCGGCACTGGCCATTACCAGGAGGCTTCTAAGTGATGCCAGCCTCGATTTCCTCGCTAAACTGCCACCAAACATGGAGAAGGCAGGCGTTTTCCTGGTTCACGGGTTCCCTCCTGCCTCGTTTAAAACCTATCTCTTCATGGTTCCCTCCAGAGGAATAGCCAGGGTCTTGTCATCCATGAAACAGGATATAATCGTCGTGGGGCATACCCACGAACTGGTACATTACAAGCTATCCAGGGGAAAGGAAATTGTCTCTCTTCCGCTTGGGAAGGGAAAGGTATTTCTGGAGCCTGATGCAAAACATCTCATAAATGCCGGCTCTGTCGGGCAGCCCAGGGACGGGGATTACAGGGCAAAGTACCTACTTTGGGACTCTGGCTCGCGGGAGCTGGAAGTGCGTTTCTGTGAATACCCGGTGGAAGATGTTGTCAGGAAAATACTGGAACTGGGCCTGCCGGAGACCTATGCCCAGCGTCTATTCGCGAGGAACAGGTGAAGGCAATTGGCAGATACCAGCTGCAGCAGTTCCTGGGCAGGGGGACGTGGAGCGTGGTATTCGAGGTCTCCATCCCGGCAACAGGCAAACCAGGAGCATTGAAACTGCTGCAACCCAATCCAGTGCTGGCAGAGCTTCTTGGCATGGAGACCATGAGGGAACTCTTTGAGCGGGAGGTGCAGATACTCAGGGAGCTCAGGCACCCAAACATCCTTCCGATAAAAGACTTCGATTACTGGAGAAACAAGCCGTTCTTTGTGACGGATTTTTACTATACCGACCTCAGGAATCTCATGGGAGGAGGCCATGTAAGGACCAGGGTCATCAGCCTGGACCAGGCTGTAAAATACACGTACCAGATACTCAGGGTCCTCCAGTATAGTATCTCCATGACACAGGTATCATTCACAGGGATATAAAACCCGATAACATCCTTCTCTCTGAACATGGCCTTATCAAGCTTGCCGACTGCGGCCTGGTTTACATGGAGTCATACCCGCTGAAGGGAATCCTCCCCCCGAATATCGTCATTGGCTCTGGCGAATACGCCGCACCAGAACAGCTTGCCAAGAAAAAGGTGGTACCCCAGACTGATATCTATTCCGTGGGCGTCCTGCTCTACAAGATGCTCACCGGCCGCTTTCCAAGGCAAGGCGGCAAAATCTCGAGCCTCAATCCCGGTTGTGATCAAAACTGGGACAGGTTTCTTGAAAAGGCCCTGGCACCCGACCTAGCCAAAAGGTTTGCCTCTGCCCAGGAAATGGAAGAGTCCCTGGCAGAACTGATCTCCTAATGGTCACAGGCATCCCTTATGGACTTTGATATGGAGTAATTCAGCTCATTGATAAATGCAGAAACAGCATTATCCATAACTCTACGGCCATATGAGAAACAGCAACCCCGGTGACGGAACCCTTGCTATCGTGTATTCCTTCTTTCTACCTTGTCCAGATCAGTGGTCTTCAACAAGTGCCACCCTGCGGTTCCTTGCCCTGCCCTGTTCAGTCCTGTTGGATGCGGCAGGACAGGAGTAACCCACACCCACGGCCCTCAGCCTGCCCGGGGCTATGCCGTAGTGCTTTTCCAGGTCGTGCACCACTGCTATGGCCCTCTGCATAGACAGCTTCATGTTGTAATCAAAGCTACCCTGGTCATCGGTATGTCCTACTACAAGGAGCTTCAATGCCGGATTTTTCCTGAGCATGGCTCCAATCTGGTCCAGCTCTGGCCTGGAGTCTTCCTTTATGGTTGCCTTGTCGGTATCAAAGTATATGCCGTAAAGCGCTATGCTCCCCTTCTGGCCTATGGCCTTCTCCATCTCTGCTGCCTTTATGACCACTATCTTCTTGGCCCTCTTCTTCTCCACCGCCACGTCTACAACTGCTATAGTGCGATTTTTGAAGGCATTGCAATAGCCTTCATTGCCAAGAGTATAGGCCAGGATCGAGACATAGGCATTGCGCTCAGGCAGCCTTGCCGCCAAGTATTCCTGGCCTGTTATGCGGCTGGTCAGGGCGCAGTAGCCGTTACTGAACAGCTCGTTGTATGCGGTCACGTCTTCCTCGTGCTGGAAAAACATGGAAAGGCTCATGTCCCCGCCACCGCCGGAGCAGGAACGGTGGGGGTCACCTCCACATTCGGCATTTTCACACTCGTAGAGGATTTGACCGCCCTCCTCTTTTATCTTGTCCCTGTAGTCATAAACGATCTCTAACGGGGTGACTCCCTCAGGGAGCAGGTACACTAGCCTGGTATGCTGGCCCATTATGGTCATGCTCTTTTCAGGCTTGAAAAGGATATTGTTGTGGCTGTCCCTTTCCTTTGGAAAGGCCTTGAGCTTCCCGGTTGGAAGTATGAACCTGTCAAAACCCTTTTTCTGGAATGCCACTATGTACGAACCCTGATACCGGCCTAAAAAATCTATATCAGCCGCACCTTTTACATCTTTGTGAGGAAGTGACGCATCTGCATAAACCTGCACATACATGAAGAGAAGACTCACTATCATTATTGTTATTATTGCTGTAATTCTCATGACCACCTCCACTTTCAATGTTTTCTCTAATAATAGAACCTAAATACTGCAATTGCCGAGTTTGCCGAAGATGCAAGGCGGAAGGGACGCAGACGTATTTTGATACTTCAAGTCCCTGACAACGCGGCAGATTCGGTAAACTCGGCAATCCCGAAGGGTGGCGAATGCGAGGGAAAAATATCTGATGGT
>JALWYO010000107.1 GCA_026992735.1 Deltaproteobacteria bacterium | reverse complement strand
ACGAGATACTCCTTGCCGACTGGGCGGGCACCTACACCACGGTCATCGTGCTGGTGCCCATCATGTTCGTGGGCGGATACGTCCAGAAGATACTGAGGCAGTTCACCGTGGTGCTGTCCCTGGCGCTCCTTTCAAGCTACATAATCTCCATTACGATAATCCCTCTCCTTGCCCCTTATCTCGTGCAGGCCCAGTCCAGGAAAAACCGGCTGGAACAGGTCACGGACCTCTTTGGCAGGTACGTCCTTGAGCCGGTAAGAAATTTTTTCGTTCGTCTTGCCCACTATGCCATACGGCACAAGCTGCTCTTTATAATCCCTGGCATCCTGCTCTTTATCATAAGCATGAAGGTGGTCATGCCACTTGCCGGCCGGGACCTTATGCCCCCAATGGATACGGGCATCGTAAAGATCGCATTTGAGGCGGAATCCGATTCATCCATCAGCCAGGTGGAGCAGATTGCAAAGAAAGTCGAGGCCATCCTGAACAAGATGCCCGGCCTCGAGCGCATTTCCACCGTGGTGGGCTCAGAACCAGGGGTGGTGAGTTTCGGCACCGGCCAGATACCGCAGCAGGGGCTTATCACCGTGCATTTCGTGGACCGCTTCCACCGGAAGGAGACCATCTGGCAGATGGAGGAAGAGATAAGAAGGCAGGCAAGGGACATTCCAGGCCTCAAGAATTTTGATGTCTTTGACTTCGGCGCAACCCCTCTGTCAAGCATTGCGGCCCCGGTTGATGTCATGCTCTCCGGTCCTGACCCTGCCGTTCTGGACGGGCTGGCAGACCAGGTGGCTGACCGCCTCATGAACGTACGGGGGCTCAAGACCGTCACCCGTTCCTGGTCAGCGGACAAGGTAGAAATTCTGGTGAAGGTGGATATGGAAAAGGCAAAGAGATACGGCCTGGACCCTGTAAGCATAAGCCGCGAGCTCACAAGTGCAGTCAAGGGCGGGCAGGCCTCTGTACTCAGGATACCCGGTGAAGACGGCTACACCATCAGGGTAAGATATCCGCAGAAGCTGAGGGCAAGCATCCCTGACATCAGCCAGATCTACATTTCCTCTCCTGCAGGGCCCGTGCCCCTCAGGGAGATCGCAGGCCTTGTAAAGAGCTATACCAGGACCAAGTTTACCAGGCAGAACCTTGAGCCAAGCGTCGATGTCTACGGCTATAGGGCAACGGCCTCCATTACCCACCTGCACGAAAGGATCCAGAAGGCCCTTTCCGGCCTCTCTCTTCCTCCAGGCTATAGCCTCCATTTTGAAGGCGAGGTCAAGAACATGCAAGAGGCTGGAAAGAGGCTGGCAAAGGCCCTCGGGCTTGCAGTCATACTCCTCTTTTTCTCATTGGCTCCGACCTTTCGGTCATGGATAAACCCTGTCACCATCATGATAGCCATCCCCCTTGCCATGATCGGAGGGGCCTGGGGCCTTGTTCTCGTGGGGCGGCATGCATGCATGCCCGCCAACATGGGAATGATACTCCTGGCAGGCATCGTCGTGAACAACTCCATCCTGTTAATAGACTTTGTGGAAAAGGCGCGGGTAAAAGGCGCGGAGCTGAAGGACGCCATAGAACAGGCAGTGCGCGTAAGGACAAGGCCCATACTCATGACCGCATCGGGCACCATAGTGGGCATGCTCCCAATTGCCGCACAGCGCGCCCTGGGCCTTGAAAGGCTCTCCCCCCTGGCAGTCGTGGCAATAGGCGGGCTCATTGTCTCCACCTTTCTCACCCTGATCTACGTGCCCATCTTCTACGATCTCTTTGACGGGGTCAGGCAGAGGGGCCGGGCATGGCTTGCAAGGAGAAGGCAGGCGGGAATGGCCGATGCGAAGGGAGATGTTTTATGAAAAAAACGAACACACAAATACGCCAGGCAAGGCTGCCCTGGAGATTCTTCATCATTATTCTGACAGCACTTGTGTCCTGGCCAATTTGCGCCCAGGCGGGCCTGCTGGTTGACTGCGCCTGGGTCAAGGCCCACCTGGAAGACCCTGACATCAGGATAGTGGATGTCAGCAAAACGCCGTCATCCTATGAGAAGGGTCACATACCAGGAGCTGTAAAGGTCTTCCGCCACAGGGACCTGGAGGATTATACCAGCTATCCCCCTGTAGGCTATCCTCAAAAGGAGCAGTTCCTGGCCCTGATGGCCAGGCTCGGAATCACAGACAAGACCACGGTTGTTGCATGTGACGACAACAGGGGAATGTACGCATCAAGACTCGTCTTTCTGCTCCGGCTCTACGGCCATTCCCTGGACAGGCTCAAGATCCTGGACGGGGGCAAAAAGGCGTGGAAGGCCGAGGGACTTCCCCTCGAAACCGGGGCAGCAGCGCCTGTAAAGGCCACCCTGTACAATCCCATGAAAAGAAAAGATGAATTTCTAGCCTCCTGGCAGGACGTCTACAGGGAGATAGTGCAGGAACAAAACCCTAAGGCCGTTCTGCTGGATACCCGCACCATGGAAGAATTCCAGGGAGACAGGGTGCGCTGCGTCCGGGGCGGCCATATCCCCGGCGCCGTTCACCTGGACCTTGCAGCCATTGTGGCAAGAGACAGGGAAGGCCGATGGAAAGACGCTGCAGATCTTAAGCATATCCTGAAGAAAGCAGGCGCAACGCCGGACAGGGACATCATCGTTTACTGCCACTCAGGCGACAGGAGCGCCCATGCCTTTGTGATCATGAAGTACCTGCTTGGCTATCCCAGGGTGCGTATCTACGAAAAGGCATGGCTGGAGTGGGCAGTGCTACAGGCACTGCCAGTGGAGGAATAGCCGTAAACAGATACAGGAGAATCTAAACGGACTTATTCAGAAGTTACCATGCTCAGTGACAGTGACCTGGAATTCTTGCGCTCTATCCCCATCTTTAAGGAGGCCGCCAAAGATGCCCTTTCCTTGATGAAAAAGGATGGAATGAAACGGCAATACCTTAAGGGAGAGAGCATATTCTGGACGGGAGACAGGGTAGAAAGGCTCTTTATCGTACAGTCAGGATGCATAGAGATCTACAAGGATGACCGGGAAGGCCACCGACTGACCCTGTGGAAATGTTATGACAGGGAACTGTTCTGCCTTGCAACCCTCTACGTGAAGAAGGCCTTTGCCAATGCAACCTGCGTCACGGACTCTACCCTGATCTCGTTTGACAGGCATACGCTTGACAAGGTACTGGCACTGTGTCCACAGGTCGGCACCGATCTGCTCATGTGCCTGTCGGGCAAACTTGCCTGTTACTCTGCCATGACAGACGACATTGCCTTTCATGACATCACCTTCCGATTGAAGAAGCTCCTCTATGCAAATGCTGGCCAAGGCCCGCATCATGCCGTTGACATGAGGCTTGAGGACATGGCATCCAGGCTGGGCACCTGCAAGGAAGTGATTTCAAGGGCGCTCAGGTCCCTCAAGAAAGATGGCCTGATAACACGCAGGGGAAGAAAGATTTTGATACTCGATCTGGAAAGGCTGATTGACGGGATCGCGTGCAAATAGAACCGCTTTGTTCGGTATGACTGGTATGGATAAAATCCGTTTCATGATGCAGGTTTCGCAATGAAAGAGGAAACTGGAATTCACGGCCCTGATTTCGATTTTCTGAGCACACTGCCAGTATTTGCAGACCTGCCTGAGGAGATACTGACCTCCATC
>JALWYO010000106.1:8903-12132 GCA_026992735.1 Deltaproteobacteria bacterium | reverse complement strand
GCCTGTCAAGTATATCCGGTTCCAGGTCGTGCCTGGTGGTGATTATCTTCTGGGCATAGATAAGCTGCTTGCTCATGTCATCGAAAAGGTATGCTACCTGGAATATTCCACCTTCAGAGGTGCCCTGTGGCACGCACGTGCTGGTGAAGGTGAGACCGTTTTCCCTGCCGCGAAAGCGGCTGTAGGCAGAAAGCTGGAACGTGGACCTGGTTATGACCGTCTCCATCTGCCGCCAAAGGAGTCCATGTACCGATGCAGCAGGCATGAAGTAGCGGTTATATTCCTTTGCCCTTGTATATGCGTTGATACTGGATCTCAGGGCCATGGAAAGTATCACGACCAGGACGGCAACCAGCGTGATGGAGATGAGGAGTTCAAGCAGTGTAAACCCGGCCTGTTGTCTCATAACCCTTTCACCTGGTCGCTGGTCACCCACAGGGAGAGACGGAAGTGGTGCTTCCTGCCCGGTGGCATGATATCCAGGTACACTGCCACCAACTTGTCCGGCTCCACCTCTCTTGTTTCACCGGAAGGCAGGGTGAATTTTGTCTTCAGGGGCTCGGTCTCTACCTTGTAAGTCCAGCCCTTCATGCCCTCTATATCGCCCTGGTCGGATGCCGGGAACTTGTGCTTGGACTGCCAGTTGTCGATCAGGGCTGTTGCGGCAGCGGCGGCCTTCTCGGACAGGTCGCCCCGGTATGCCTGCCTGTGTCCCTGGCTCAGCAGGCCCATAACAACTCCCAGGGCAATCCCGGTTATAGCAGTGGCAACCAGCACTTCCATGAGCGTAAATCCTGCCACAAGGTTGCAACATTGCATGAGGCCGATTTTACTGCCCGGAGCGTTCATGGGTGATATTGCTCCATATCCTGGCCACCTTGATAGAATCAACCCGGCCATTGTTCCATTTCAGGTCTATAGTGCCTCCGCTCGAGCTGCCATCTGGGTAAAAGATGATGGCATAGACGCCGTCTTCTATTTCAGTTACGTCGTCGCCTTCTACTTGAATTGAGCCTGGTATCTCCTTCATCCTGGCTTTTTCGATGCCGTAGCGCCTGTTTTCCCCGTCTATCAGGAATTTTACGGCCCGCCCCTGGCCAATGGCCCTGGTGCGTGCAGCACTTAATCCCCCGGTGAAGTCATTTACGAATCGTTCTTCTTCGGATTTCAACAGTCCACTGGATACGGAGACAAATACCATGGAGCTCATGAGCCCTATGAGAACCAGCACCACCATCAGCTCAAAGAGCGTAAAGCCGCGGCGTGAAGAGATAAGGCAGCCTGTCGTGTAAGTGGAAGTAAGACGCTGAGACAGGTCAGAAGGTAACATCATTTATGCCAAAGATTGCAAGCAGCATGGACATGATTATGCCGCCGATGACAACCCCCATCACCACGATTGTTATCGGCTCCAGCATGTTGAGAAACATCTTGGTCTCTGACTGGACCTGGTTTTCAAAATCATTTGCTATCTTGAGAAGCATGCGAGCAAGCCCTCCGGTCTCTTCTCCCACAGATACCAGGTGTACCATAATGGATGGAAATACCGTTGACCTGCGCATCAGCATGCTCAGGCTCCTGCCCTGGCGGACACCCCTGTACAGCCCGTTAACTGCTTGCTTTATTACTGTATTGCCCACTACCTCTCCTGCCAGGGAGATGCCCTTGAGAATGGGAACGCCACTCTCTATCAGGGTGCCAAGGGTGCGCGCAAAACGCCCGAGTTCTACCAGCTTTACAAACCGCCTCACTACCGGCAGATTGAGCTTGGTCTCATCCCACCACAGCCTGCCCTCGGGTTTCCTGAGCTGGAATCTGACCAGGAAGACCGCAAGAAGTATGCCCAGGATGATCAGCCACCACCATTTCTGCAGGAAGAGGCTTGTGTCCAGTATCATCTTTGTCATTGCAGGCATGGGCTGGTTCAGGTCCTCGAATATCTTGCCGAACTTGGGCACGACAAATACCATCAGGATAATGACGGAAATAAGGCCTACAAAGGCCAGGATGGATGGATAGATGGATGATGATATTATGAACTTTCTTATCTGCCTGGAGCGCTCCATGAAATCGCCGAGTCTCTTCAGCACGGCAGGCAGTACGCCGCCAAGCTCTCCCACCTTGATCATGCTTACATAGAGTTTGTCAAACAGGTCAGGGTATTCTCCCAGCGCCTCGGAAAGGGATTTGCCTCCATGGATGGAATCGCGTATGGCAATGATCAGTTTTCTAACGTCAGTCTTTTCAGTAGCATCCGCAAGTATGGTCAGGGAGCGCTCCAGGGGCACCCCGGCCTCCAGGAGATCGGCAAGCTCGCTGGTGAAATAGAGCACATCATCCATGCTTACCGGCTTTCTCTTGAAGATTACCAGCGTCTCAAGGGAGTGAAGTTTCTTTATGCGTACAGGCTGGAGCCCCTTTGAGACCAGTGAATCCACAACGGCTTCCTGGCTGGCGGCGTGTTCCGTGCCGTTGACCTTGCGGCCCTGCTGGTCTATGGCTTCATATGTGAAGTCAGCCATCAGTTGGTTACCCTCATGACCTCTTCAAGCGTGGTAATGCCCTGGAGAACCTTTGCAAGGCCGTCCTGCCTGAGTGTCCTGCTTCCCAGTTCCTGGGCCTTGCGTGATATGGTGCTGGAATTTTCGCCATTGAGGATGAGCGATGAGATGCTGTCGTTTATCTCGATGAGCTCGTAGATACCTGTCCTGCCGGAATAGCCAGTATTGGCGCAGGCTGGGCAGCCCCTGCCACGCCATGTTGTCCTTGGGACATCCTGCTCCGATACGCCCAGGGCAGAAGCTGCTTCTGCAACGAATTCTGCAGGAAGCGCGTATTGTTCCCTGCATTGAGGGCATATCTTCCTTACAAGCCGCTGGGCCATTATGGCCAGCAGGCACGAGGAAATGAGATAGGATTCGACCCCCATCTCCTGAAGCCTGGTAATGGCGCTGGCCGCATCGTTGGTGTGCAGGGTGGAGAATACCAGGTGGCCTGTAAGCGCTGACTGCACGGCTATTTCAGCAGTCTCCACGTCACGGATCTCACCGATGAGGATGACATCAGGATCCTGCCTTAGAATGGTGCGCAGGGCAGATGCAAATGTAAGCCCTATTTCTGACTTGACCTGCATCTGGTTTATGCCGTCAAGCTGGTACTCAACAGGATCTTCCACCGTGATGATCTTCTTGTCAGGCGAGTTGATCCTGTTCATCACGCTGTAGAGTGT
>JALWYO010000106.1:5351-8893 GCA_026992735.1 Deltaproteobacteria bacterium | reverse complement strand
GTAGAGTGTTGTAGTTTTTCCGCTGCCTGTAGGGCCTGTGACAAGGATCATGCCATAGGGCCTTTTTATCAGCCTGTCAAATTTGTGCAGCACGTCCGGGGCAATTCCGAGGGAGTCCAGCTCCAGCCTGACCTCGTCCCTGTTCAACAGCCTCAGCACAATGCTTTCGCCGAATATGGTAGGCAGGGAAGACACCCTGATATCTATCTCCCTTCTGCCATCCTTGACCTTTATCCTGCCGTCCTGCGGCAGGCGCATTTCCGCAATGTTCATCTTGGCCATCAGCTTCAGCCTCGATGTAATAGCAGGCTGGAGTTTCTTGGCCACTGTTTCCATGTCGTGCAGTACGCCGTCTATGCGGAACCTTACCTTGAGATTGTCTCTGAAGGGCTCAAAATGTATGTCCGATGCTTTTATCTCCAGTGCCTGGTTTATGACATGGTTTACAAGCCTGACTACCGGTGCCTCTGTCGCAAGGTCCCTGAGCTGTTCAGGGTCATCCCAGAGGCCGTCTTCTATGGCAGGTTCATCCTCGTCTTCAGCGGCTTCCATGTCTGAGTCCGCCTCGTACCACCTGTAGAGCGCTGTCAGTATGTCTTCCTGGTCTGCCAGCACAGGCCTGATTCTTTTCTGATAGATGTCTTCTATAAGCTCCACGAGGTAGAAATCCAGTGGATTGGCCATTGCCACAGTGATTTCGTCCCGTTCAGCCTTTATTGGCGCAATCTTCCATTGCTGCATCTGGCGCGGAGTGAGGCCATTGACCAGGGGTGGTTTTTCTGGGAAGTCGGTTGCTTCCACCCTCTTTATGCCGAGTTCCACTGGATCAACGGCCTTGACCTGGGAGGCTTCTTCTCCATTTGAATCCCGGTTTTTGCTTCCTCTATCAAGCAACTCCTTGAAAAATGACGGAAGCCTGCTGTTTATCTGCTCAGGTGTCATGTGTTTATTACCGTTTGTCAGTGTTTTATCCGTAGCCGTAGCGATCCGCCGTAACTGATTCACAGGTTCCAATGGGCCTTAGTGCCTATTTCCAGCTCACCACGTCAGCATCTTCTCCTTCGCCGCCTTCCTGCCCGTCCCTGCCATAGCTGAACAGGTCGTAATCGCCATGTTCTCCAGGTGAACGATAGATATAGTCACGTCCCCACGGGTCTTTTGGTATGGGCTTGGGCAAATAGGGCCCTGCCCAGTTGGGAAGACCGGATGGCTTTGTCCGGAGTGCTTCCAGGCCTTCTTCGCTGGTGGGATACCGGCCGTTGTCCAGCCTGAATTCATCCAGGGCCTGCCCCAGTAATTCTATCTGGGCCTTGGCGGTTTTCTGCCTGCTGGTCCCCAGTTTGCCGAAGAACTTGGGGGCAACCAGGGATGCCAGCAGCCCTATGATTATGACGACGACAAGAAGTTCTATAAGTGTAAAGCCTGCCTTGCCATAACGGCTGTTTGGGGATTTTTGTATACTGTTCAAGATAATCACTGCCTCCAATTTTGTATTTATAGTTAAAAAGTATGAAAATATTGGGATAATGCCTTATTTTTATTCTACAATTACAAGTTTATTATACGAATTCATATATTGCCCTTCAACAAGGCCCGGATGTTTATAATTCATGAGCATTTTCCTTGAAGATTTTGATAACCGTATGGTGATATCTCGTCTTTCTATTTGCATCCTTGGCAGGAGGCTCTGGCCTTTTACATTGGCAAGGCCTCCTGCTCTATAAATTCCTTGACCCTGGCAACCGACGCAGGTAGCACCTTCATGCGCTGGGGCCTGTCTTCAATGCCCTTCATCTTTGCCGGTCTTTCCGGCTCAACTCCAGTGGCCTCTCTTACGGCATCAGGAAACTTGCAAGGATGGGCAGTGGCCAGGCAAACCACAGGGTTGCCGTTCATGCCTGACTCAAGCCTGTCACAGGCGGCTACTCCCACTGCGGTGTGGGGATCTATCACGTACCCCGTTTCCCTGTAAAGATTCCTGATGGTGGCAATTGTCTCTTCCTGGCTGATAGATGCAGAAATGAAATCCTGCCGGGCATATGCCTTTTCTTTCTCTGAAAACACGATCCTGCCGGTCTCTGCAAATTCTTTCATGGCTGATGCCACCCTGGCAGGTTCCTGGCCGTAAAGATAGTATAGATAGCGCTCGAAATTGCTTGCTATCTGGATGTCCATGGATGGGCTGATGGTAGGAACCACGGTGCCCTTTTCATATATGCCTTCCATGACAAACCTGGTAAGAATATTGTTCTCGTTCGTTGCAAGTATGAGCCTGCCAATAACCGGGTCTATGAGTTTTTTGGCTACGTAACCGGCAAATATGTCACCGAAATTGCCGGTTGGCACGGAAAAATGCACCTTGTCTGCACCCTCTTTCCTGAGTTTAAGGGCTGCATAAACATAGTATACCACCTGTGCCAGGACCCTTGCCCAGTTTATGGAATTGATTGCGCCAAGCCTGTATCTTTCCTTGAATTCCAGGTCGTTAAATATGGTTTTTACTATTGCCTGGCAGTCGTCAAATGTCCCTTCTACTGCGATATTGAAGACATTTTTATCAGGAACGGTCGTCATCTGGAGGGCCTGTACCCTGCTTACCCGGCCATGGGGATGCAGTATGAAGATGTTTATATTCTCCTTACCCTTTACTCCATAGATGGCTGCGCTGCCTGTATCTCCAGAGGTGGCTCCCAGGATGTTCATGTGCTGCCCGTGGCTTTTCAGAAACATGGCAAACATGTTGCCCAGTACCTGGAGCGCGACATCCTTAAATGCCAGGGTAGGGCCGTGAAACAGTTCCAGGATAAGATATTTGCCCGGCCTGGCAATGGGTGTTACTTTCGGGCTGTCAAAGGTGGCGTAAGACCTGCGTATAAGCTCTTGTAACGTGCCTCTTTCTATATCAGTGGTAAAAATAGACAGTATTTCTGCTGCAAGCTCCCGGTAGCCCATATCCTGCCAGGCCTTAATGGCCTCGCGGCCTGCTGCAGGCAGTTTTTCTGGCAGAAGCAGGCCCCCATCTGTTGCCAGGCCCATCATGACTGCATCGCTGAATTCAACAGGGGCTATTCTGCCCCTTGTGCTTATATATTTCATGTTTCTCTCCATGACTGAACATGTCACCGCCTGTCAAGTGGCTCAAGTATTATCTTGTGTTTCAGGAGGTCGATTTTTACGATCCTGGCTGGAACCGTCAAGGGAGATTCGAAGAAGCCCTGTATCATGACGCCGTTTTCCAGCGGTTCTACAAGGACAACATCCTTTTTGAGTTCTCTTTCTTTATCGTCTTCCAGGATGTAAACAGATGATTGGCACATTGTCATGCTCCTTGTTTACCATCTGGCAAACTTGCAATGCCAGAGTTTGGATATACTGTATATATAATTAAAAACAAAAGTATTTTCTTATCATGGCGGATCCGTGACTATCTTGTTTATCAAGATAACCGTTTTTTCTCAAAAGGAAAGGAGGAGTCATTATGCCCAGGGCAATAAAAATGATCGATTCAATGGAGATTCTCGATTCAAGAGGCAATCCTACTG
>JALWYO010000106.1:0-5341 GCA_026992735.1 Deltaproteobacteria bacterium | reverse complement strand
ATCCTACTGTCAGGACCTTCGTGGCCTTGGAGGATGGCAGTACAGGCGTGGCCTCTGTCCCGTCAGGTGCTTCAACAGGTGAACACGAGGCGCTTGAATTGCGGGACAGGGACCCGGCAAGATACAGTGGCAAGGGAGTTCTAAAGGCAGTCGCCAATGTAAAGGAAATTATAGGGCCGCGCCTGATTGGAATCGATGCCACAAGGCAGCAAAAGATAGACCAGATAATGATAGAGATGGACGGTACCAGGTTCAAGGAGAATCTTGGAGCCAATGCCATTCTTTCTGTTTCCATGGCTGTGGCCCGGGCAGCCGCCCAGAGCATCGGTCTGCCGCTATACGAGTATCTTGGGGGATGTACTGCCAACAGGATGCCCGTACCCATGATGAATATATTGAATGGCGGGGAGCATGCAGACAGCAGTGTTGATTTCCAGGAATTCATGGTCATGCCCATAGGCGCCCCGACCTTTGCCGAGGCATTGCGCTATGGCGCCGAGACCTTTCATGCCCTGAAGAAGATATTGAAGGAAAAGGGTCATGCCACGGCAGTGGGAGATGAGGGCGGTTTTGCCCCAAACACCTTGACTTCCAATGAAGAACCATGTGAACTTATTGTAGAGGCCATAGAAAAGGCTGGATACAGGCCCGGCGAAGATATAGCCATTGCCCTGGACCCCGCTGCAAGCTCCTTCTATAGAGATGGAAAATACATCCTGAGCCGTTCAGGGGCGGGTGAAAGGACAAGCGATGAAATGCTGGAGATATTTAAGGAGTGGGTAAAAAAATATCCCATTGTTTCCATTGAAGATGGGCTTGCTGAAAATGACTGGGACGGTTTTCAGAAAATGACCAGCCAGATGGGCGACCGTATTCAGATCGTAGGAGATGATATCTATGTTACCAACACGGATTTTATCAGGAAGGGCATAGAGATGAAGGCCTCCAATTCCGTGCTTATAAAGCTCAATCAGATAGGCTCTGTAAGTGAAACCGTTGATGCCATAAGGCTGTGCCGTGAGGCTGGCTGGACATATGTTGTATCGCATCGTTCAGGAGAGACGGAAGATACATTCATAGCGGATTTTACTGTTGCCATGGACGGGAGACAGATAAAGACCGGCTCTGCATGCAGGAGCGAGCGCATTGCCAAGTATAACAGGCTCATGGAGATAGAAAGGGAACTCGGGAAGGCGGCCCGCTTCGAAAACCCGCTGGCATAGCCTTGTATTTTACGTTTTTCAGGGATTGAAATTCCCGGCTGCGTTTTATGCTTGACATAGCCGGAGACTGATATTAATAAGACTCCACACGTTCCGGGCCGTTAGCTCAATTGGTAGAGCAACTGACTCTTAATCAGTAGGTTCGGGGTTCGAGACCCTGACGGCCCACCAGAGAGATCAAGGGGTTAAGTCTTTATTGGGCTTAGCCCCTTTCCATTTTGGGACAGGTTCTTTTATTTATCACCCGGACCGGCTACCGTTAAAATAACGTTTTTTAATACGATGTTTCACCTCATAGAGACATTATTATGGCAGTGGAATGCGCTTGATAATGGTTTGCCTGGCAGTTTTCCGCTCCTTGAAAGACACCTTGCCAGGCTCCGTGCATCTTCCAGGTTTTTCGGTTTTCCATTTCCAGCGGGATATATAAGGGAAACGCTCACGGCCTTGTCCATGGAGCTGCAGGGCCGCTGCGAAGAAGAAGGGAAAGGTATAGAGGCAGGAGATAGATTCAAGGTCAGGTGTACTCTGGATGCGTCCGGCAGCTTTACTGTGAATAATGTATCCAGGCTGCCGGAACTGCCAACGCCTGTCCAAATTGACATATCTCCGGAAAGGGTGGATCCGGAAGACAGGTTTCTCTACCACAAGACCAGCAGAAGAGAGTTGTTCAACAGTGAGAGAAGGCGTCTCCAGGCAGCCGACCTGTTTGAAACCCTGTTCCTCAATACCAGTGGAGAGGTGACACAGGGCACAATAAGCAACCTGTTTGTGGATGTCGGCACAGGGCAGCTCCTTACACCTGCGCTGTCATGCGGGCTCCTGCCAGGCGTGCTGAGACAGGAACTCCTGGATGATGGAAGGGCCATAGAGGCTGTATTGACAGAAAAGGACCTGCTTAATGCCGATGTCCTGTACATTGGCAACTCGGTGAGGGGTCTTATGGAAGCCAGGTTGACAGGCGGCAGGGCAGGGGAAGGCCTGTAGGCACCTTACAATGCAGCACCACCGCTCAGCCTCATCAGCAGGCAAGGAATAGGCCGAGCTGCATCTGCCGTACAGGCATCTGCAGGCCCCTGCCTCAATGTAACTGATCACAGGTCCCAATGGGCTTTACTGTATATATTCCCTTTCGGTAAGCGCTCATTCTGTAAGCGCTCACAGAGTGCCGCAGATGTAAGGCGGCAGGCGCGCAGTCGTACTCCCTGTACTTCAAACGCCCGCCAACACAGCAGATGTGGTGTCCTGTGAGCGCTTACCATCAGAGCTCTATGGTATCCCCTGGCTTCATGACCTCGAGGTCTGCATCTATATGATGGGCTTTAAGCTGCCTCTGGAACTCCTGAGGGGTTCCGGTCAGGGCTGGAAAGGTGCCGTAGTGCATCGGGATTATTACTTTGGGATCCAGGAGCTTGCAGGCATATGCCGCTTCCCTGGGGCCCATAACATAGTGGTCTCCTATGGGAAGCATGGCAATGGAAGGGTTGTAGAGCGTGCTCATTATGGCCATATCACCGAACAGGGCCGTATCCCCTGCGTGGTAGAGTTTCAGACCGTCTTCAAGTGCAACGATAAAGCCGGCTGCTTCTCCTGCATAGACCAGTTCCTGGCCTTCCTGGATGGACGAACTGTGGATTGCAGGCACCATGGTTATATTAATGCCCTTCGTATGATAGCTTCCGCCAATGTTCATGCCCGTGACATTTGGGAAGCCCTTGGCCAGCAGGTACTGCTGTATTTCATGGATGGCAACTATCTCTGTCGCCGAGGAATTTACCATCTCCATGCAGTTGCCCATGTGGTCGCTGTGGCCGTGTGTAATTAGGATAATGTCGGCTGACATGTCTTCCCTGGCGTTGTCGGGGGCCATGGGATTGTCGAGCCACGGATCTATCCATATCTTCAGTCCTTCCTTGGTGGTTATCTTGAATGCAGCATGACCGAAAAACGTCAGAGTGTTCCTTTTTGCCATTATTTCCTCCATGTTATGGACATTTATTTTTATTTTGAAGAATTTTTTCTAAAAAATTGGGAAATTCGCTGAGGCCGTGCAGGGTACTGATAATCTCTGATAATTGCCCGTTTCATTAGTTGGAATCCTGGAGAATACCCAAGACGTAATGACCACGGAACAGGTACACATATCTCTAACTTCCCTGTAACGCAGCAGGTACAGTGCCCTGCAGGCAGATATCCGTGACTTGATGAGATTACCTCTGTATTATTTGCCTGGCAAGGCCCCGGACAGCATGAAATAGATATGGGCTGGTAATTTTCATGGAACAACACCTAGTTCAATGAATGTCAAGGATATTGTATGTCTTCCGGTTTTATTGCCATGCGGCTAAAGATAAGTTGTTCCATTATTCTGACCTGTTTGTAAAGTTCCTCTATCTTCTCTATGGCAAGCCGGTTTTCCCCGTATCTCTTGAACAGGTCCTGGAACCTTTCGTCAAGGCTTACCACCTTGGTGTGCATCACCCTTTTGTCAGCATAGTTGACAACAAGCTCTTCTGACAGGCTGGAAGCAGGTTTCACTGGCTCCTTGAGGAAGACATGCTGACGTACTATTTCAGCCACCCTGTAATATCCAAGAGATTCGAGAAATCTGGCACCTATCTCAGCGTGATCCCCGCCGTTTTCTATGGCCTGCATCTTGGCAATGTCGTGCAGCAATCCCCCGGCCCTTACGATATCTATATCAATAACTTCACCTTTTGACCGCAGGTTATCCGCAAGTTTGCAGCCAACACGTGCAACCACTGCGCAATGTCTTATTATATGAATTGGCACCTTCTGCCTGTGCAGTATCTGGATACATGTTCTGTTGTCAATCATTGAATTCACGGGTATAAATTTTATGTCATGAAACAGCATGGCTTTTTGCCTGTTGTTAAGCCATATTGTGATGTTTATGGTATTTCACTGAATTTTCTATAGTTTTATAATCTGGAGAAAAGATCATGTACCTGGCACCTACTCATAAATGGTATCTTGAAAGAATAATCTGGCTGATTGCAGGAATCGTGGTCCTTGGTGGTATATGCCTCGGGTTATTTGTCCACAAGTACTGGTTTGTACTGCCCATGCTTGCTGGTTTCAACATGATAGTTTTTGCATTTACAGGTTTCTGCCCAATGGCAGTGTTACTGAACAGGTTCTTTCATATAGAGCCACTGGTAGACAGGAAGAATACAGGTGGCACACAGGCTTGAGTGCCTTGCCAAGAAGGCAGGAAGCATGTCTGCTCATGCCTTGAGCGGCGGTTTTCTGCCCTCCATTCGCATTGCAAGGTTTTTCCAGTCTATTTCGTGAAGGTTCTTGACCTGTTTGTTGAGCACGCCTGACCTGGCTGCCCGTTTTTTCTCGGCCCTGTCCCTGATTCCATGAAAAGGCAGCATGGCTGCCACAGCCCTGTTCTTGTACCTCTCGTCAGGGGTGAGCACATCGTGCCTCCTGGTGTAATAAGGGTCTTCCCCTGGGTCACATTTCCTGTTGAAGACGTTGAAGTGCCTGCAGGCAAGCGGTCTCATCGGGTGTATTGAGCATGCGCCTTCTATGAGAAATGGACATGCCTTGCCTGCCCCGAATTCGTTAAGCTGTGCTTTCAGTGCCTGTCGTTCCGGCCCAAGCATCTTTTCTATCACGTACCAGTATATGCCCACCACCTCCAGGGGATAGACAGGTATGGTCACATGGGTTGTACAGCAGGAAGAACACCCGCGGGCGCAGGCAAGTTTCTCGCCGTTATTCAGCCTTTTGCCTATGGCTGCTGCAATGCCCTTGTCTGCAATAAAATAGGCATCGAGGAGCATTGGCAGCCATGGTATTGCTGCCTCTTCCGGGAATGACAGCCGCTGTGCAGTCAGGACTGCCCTGGATTTTTTCTTTTTCTTTTTCTTCCTGGTCATGGAACTGAATATAGCACAATAGTTTTGTAACTGCCTGCAGGATACGTTGTTTTCAGTTCAGCAATAGCCTAATGTTGCTTAATGCATCTTTCCAGCTCTGCCAGCCTTTCTTTCCAGCTCTGTCCTTGCTGCCGGAAGGTCACTGTCCTGGTTTTGCATTCCCTGTCCATCCTGATATTCATATACAGGCAGTCTTTGCCAATGGAT
>JALWYO010000105.1 GCA_026992735.1 Deltaproteobacteria bacterium | reverse complement strand
TTATCTTCTCGTCCTTTACACGGCATTGATCTTCAAGCAGAGCATATTTGGTATTGGCTTCTGTGAGCTCTATGACCTTTATGTCGAGATTATTGACCATTGCATTTAGCTGATTCTGCAGTTCGGCGTTCTTGGTCCTTAGGTCGGAAAGCTCAGAGAGCAGCTTCTCATAGTTGGCCCCGGCAGAGGTCAGCTTTTTCAGCTTTGTCTCCAGCACAACATTTTGTTTCTTCAACTGCTCAAGGGCCTTGGCGGACTTTTGGGACTTTGCCTCCAGTTCAGCCTTTTCTTTTTGGAGTTTGGCTATCTGTGCTTTTGCATCCTTGAGTTGGTTTGATGCAGCCTGCTTGAGAGCCTTTATCTTTTCAGCAGCGGCCTGGAGTTTCTTCTGAAACTGTTCTGTAGTGCTGTGCAGTTTTGCCTCCAGATCCTTGATAGTATTACGGGCCTTTGCCATGATCTCATCCTGCTGCTTTGCCAGATTGGATGATACGGACATGGCCTCCTTGAGTCTTCTTTGAAGCTTCTTAATACGGGCCTGGGCTGCTTCAAGACGTGCTGTCAATGCCTTGACCTGGGCATCGGCCTTGTCGCATTTTGTTTTTAGGTCGGCAACTTCGGGAAGCGCCTTTCTGTGCTCCTGAAGCTGGCTGTTTAGCCTGTCAACTTCGGCCTTTAGGCGAACAATGGTCTGGGTATCTTTCAGGTTTATTTTGTCTCTCTGGCTCAGCTTCTGCTTGAGAGTGTTCATCTCCTGTTCAAGGAGCTTTATCTTGTTGTCTTTAAGGAGGTTCTGTTTTTCAAGCGCTGCCAGCTGCTTTTTCAACTGATCTGATGTCGGTCCTGCTGTAACCGGTGCAGTGGCAGGTTTTTCTTCCACTTTTTTCTCGGGAGCTGCTTTTGCCTCTTTCGCCTGTGCCTTTGCCTTTTTGATCTCTTGCTTGGCAGCCTTGGCGGCTTCTTGCGGCTTGGGAGCCTCTTCCCTGGCCTCTTCTTTCTCTACTTCCTTTTTGACTTCTTTGATCTCGGCCTTGTGTATGGCAGCTTCGTTTTTATGTGCCTTTTCCAAGGTCTCATGTCCGGCATGATGTTGTGCTACGTGGGCCGCCATCTTTGTAGGCTGTGTTCTATAGCCCACTATTCCCAAAAGAAAACCTACGATAATCATCCAGATAGCGACTTTTTTCTTGTAGATAAAAGAAAATCTGTCCTTATCGCTGCCTTTGCCTATAAGCAGGCCATAGAGGCCCCCGCCTGCTAAAAGCAGAAATAGCAGTGAACAAATAAAGGAAAATATTCCATAAAATGCGTAAACATACGTGTCCATTTCGATTCCTCCTGCCGAAAAATGCGCCTAAAATTTAAGTATCAGTAAATTTAAGTATCAGTCCTGCTCTTCAGCAGCCTGGTCTGTGTCTTCATTGTCTGCTGATTGCGCATCTCCTGAGACATCGTAGAAGGAGTTCATGGCGTGTTCGAAGATGGCCTGAGCAGTTTCGATATCGATATTGGATATCTGCATCTTGTTAATACCCTTCAGAATATTCTGTGTATAGTCCTTTGTGAATTCCTCATAGAGCTTCTTCATGTGGATGTACAGCGTGGCTATGTTCAGGTCAAACTGCATCTCTTCGGTCTTCTGTTCAAGCTCCTGGACCTTTTCTGTCAGCTGGTTCATGACATTGTTCTGCTCTTCTATGAGTTTTTCCTGTTCGGCTGTCTTTGTGGTCAGCTCTGAGACCGAGCTTCTGAGATCCGCATTTTCGGACTGGCATGTTTTCAGCTGCGTTTCCAGATCGTTTATCTTTTCGGTCTTTTCATTGAGCTCACTTTCAGCGGAATTCAGGCGTTCCTGGACGCTGGATAGCTCGGAGGTCTTTTCCTCAAGTTCTTCGTTCAGGCTCTCAACCTGTGCCTCAAGGTCTGTGAGTTTGTCCTTGTTCTCGGACAGTTCTTTTTTGAGGTCGGTGTTTTCCTTTTCCAGCTTGCTGACAGCTGTACTGTTCGCGCTATTCTGCTTGATAGTGATGACGAACAGAATAAAAAAGATTATTGCCCCCGCCCAACCATACAAATAAGCATTTGCCAAAGTCTGTAAAATTCCTGCTGTATCCATTTCTCTTCCTTTCCTTAAGAATTTTGGCCAGGTCGAACCGGTAAGGTTTGCCTTAGCCTATTTCGCCCGCGTTATTGAATTCCTATTCAGTCCTTCAAAATAATATCAAATTATCAAAACGTCAAAACTTCTGCACATTTTTTTTCTTCTTTTTTTAATTGTCAAGAGTAACATTACAAGCCATGCCACGGGCCTTGTAATGACAGCGGGATGGCTCTAATATAATTCCCTAACAGGAGTGGCATAAGGACACAGAAAATTGTTTTTGCCAACGCCTTTATCTGTACGGAAGATGAATCAACAAGGGCCTGACCGGAGTTAAGGTGATAATCTTCATCGCTTAGGCCTGTCTGACAGTTTATGTCAGATGCGTCCTTAAATCAATGCGTTTTTGAACATTACAGCAGGTATTATGAACAAGAAAAAGGCAACTATCTATAATATACTATTTTTAGTTACGAGTCTGGGTATTCTTATATTCCTTCTAAAGGCCCCTCCTGAGACAACCGTTAAGCTTCCGAGGGACAAGAATCATGCGGTGTTTTATCACATGCCCAAAAAAGAGGCTGAACAACATTGCACCCAGTGCCACGGGGAAGAGGCCGGAAATCCCCTGCCTGTAGGCCATCCCCCTAAATACAGGTGTCTCTTCTGTCACAAAAAGACGCCGAGTCCATAATATTCTGCCATGGAACTCTGGTTTACAGAAAAACATTCTTCAGGCTCTGGTCTTGTCCTCAGGTGTAACAAGACGCTTTTTTCTGGTAATTCGGATATTCAGCGCATAGATGTCCTTGAGACAGAGGAGTTTGGCAGGATGTTGCTGCTGGACGGACTGGTAATGACCACAGAGCGTGATGAATTCATATATCACGAGATGATGGTTCATCCTGGCATAAATCTACATTCCCATGCACCTGAGACAGCGCTTGTCATCGGAGGGGGGGATGGCGGTACAGTCCGGGAGCTAATGCGCTATAATAGCCTCAGAAAGATAGTGCTGTGTGAGATCGACTCCATGGTTGTAGAAGTAAGCAGGCAATTTCTGCCTGGAATTTCGACTTGCCTGTCGTCATCCAATTCCAGGCTTGAGGTTGTTTTTCAGGATGGCGACATGTTCTTGTCAGATAACAGGAACGTATTTGATCATATTTTTGTGGATTCCTCAGACCCTGCAGGTGCAGCCGAGGTACTTTTTTCTGCAGGATTTTATAGAAAATGTTTCGATAGCATGCGGAAGGATGGCATCCTTTCTGTCCAGAGTGAATCTCCCATATATCATCTGGATCTAATGGCAAGGGTAAGAGAAGCCATGATGGAGGCAGGATTTGCGGATATACGGTTCTGTACAGCTCCTGTCCCAAGCTATCCCGGAGGATTTTGGTCATGGGCTGTGGGGCGAAAGTCTATCAGTAACCATCTACCGTCCGGCAGATTTTTTCTGTCCGAGGAAGAATTCGGCAAATTGAAATATGTCACACAGGATTTGTTGACATCCTGTTTTATCTTGCCGGCCTTTATCAGGAAGGCGCTGCGTTGAATTATTGTGGGTTCTCGTATTGTCTCTTGTCTTGCACCTGTATTTTGATAATATACGATAATATTAGTCGGTTAAATTCCTTGGTGGTAACTTCTCGATAAATCCGTGCAAATCTTTCTGTATCTGCTTTCAGGATGTTGCAGATGCAAGGCGGAGGACGCGCGGGCGTACTTCCTGTACTTCAGGCGTCCGACAACGCCGTAGATGCGGTACCTTGTGAGCAGATACCCTTGGTGGGGTATGCGGCCTATAGAATGGCAGGAAATTTGCGTATTCTATATTTTGGAATCTTAGGGAGCTGCCCATGATAGAGGTTAAAAATAAAAATGACCAGCCGGTCAGCCATTTATCTGACCGGCGACTTATCCAGCTTCAGGTTGAAAAAGAATATTACCAGAGCAAGATCAACTGCCTGGAGGAAATGGATTTGCCATTGAAGCTTGTGCTGCTGGCATGCTGGGATGCGCCTGTATCCCGGGCAAATATCAAGACCAAGTGGGGGCGTAAAAGGTTTATAGCCAAGTGTGTCAAATACTATCGAAAGCAACTCAAGGCCCTGGAAAGGAAAGAAAGGCAATTCAGGAAGAAATAAGATCGAGAAGAGGGTAGGGCAGTTGAACCGCTGCTCCCATTATCTCTAAAAAGTTCATTCATGCCCTTCCAGTGCTGATTCCTTTTGCAATAGCCCCGGCAATGAGATGTGCTGTTCTTACGGGTTCGGGTATATTGCCATAAATGCTGAATTTCCCAATAATTTTTTCCGCTTCGTCAAAATCAAGCCCTGCACGTTGTATGTAACAGTTACGGCATTGCTCCATGGGCCCTTGTCGTTCTATTATGGCCCATTTGCGCCTTCCACCTGGGACCCTGCCAAGGAGGGCCTTTTTGATTGCCTCCATATCAGGCGCCTTTCTGGAGACTATTAAGACCGGCATGCCAAGGATTCGGTTAAGCCTTGAGGCATCTACTACATTGAATCCTGCCAAGGCGATGCCTTGAAGCATTATAAGATTGGCATGTTGAAAAAATTTGGAGTTTTTTACCAATTTAATCAGGTTATTGGTGGAGTTTCTTCCATCTTTCCGGACTTTTCCTATTATTACGCCATCAAAACGCAGGCTCGCAAAGACAGCTCCTACTATTTTGACATCACCTCTATGATTTCTTGGAAAAGGACAATCATCAAAGGCTATGCAGTTTACAAGTCTGGCCCTGTCCATCCCTGTCTGTTTATTGCTATTCGATGATCCATACGGCACAGTCCTTGGCGTAGTGGACTATTTTGTTAGACACACTCCCAAACAGGAATTCCTCAGCTTTGGAAACCCCGCGTCTCCCAACCACAATCGTCCCGAAATCATTTTTTTTCTGATGATTCAATATGGTCTGGGCTACGCTAAATCCTTCTGCTTCTGTGGAGATGGCGGTGACCGAAGATACTGGAACACCCTCCTGCTTAAGCAGTTCTGACAGCTTTTTTAGTACATTGCTGGCTGTATGCACCAGTTCATCCTTTTTTTTCTGCCAGGCTTCCTGATCAGGGAAAAGGTCCTTATCCGGGTATTTTATGACATAAAGTATCTGGATGTGAAAGTCTTTCCGGGAGCCAATTATCTTTCCAAGATAAGAGGCAGCCCGCCTTGCATTTTCGGAAGCATCTGCGGCCAGAAGTATCCTCTTGGGATTCATAATCAAATTCTCCTTTTACGGATTTTGTTTGGAATACCATGGTGACACGAAGAAGATATCCATATTTATTTTGATCACTCGCTGTTACTGATAGATGGAGCTAATAAACAATTTTCCATGTCAATCTACTATCAGGTAAATCCCTTGCTCATGCATGATGTTAGATCAGCAAGGAATTCGTCAACCGTTTCGTAGAACACCTCTGCCGCATTAGAGAAATGCATGAGAATGAAATTGAGATCCTCTGGAATATAGGGGAAAAGTTTGCGCAGATTTACTATCCTGTTTTTGTAAAGCAATGAAAAATCATTATGTTCCAGGGCTTCCACTTTCTCCACTGGGAACCCATACCCCTGGAGATTATTGGGAGTATAAATGTTTTTGCCTACCAGATATATGAGAAGACTGCCTAGCCCGAAAATGTCCAGCCCAAAGGGATTTTCAGCAAATTCATAGGTGTAGTCAAAGTCTATCCAGCGATACCGCCCGGTACCGTGTTCTATCCAAAGGTGATCCCTGCGGATGTCCCCGTGGATTTCTCCATTGTCATGGAGGAGTTTGATGGCAGTGCAGGAATCTACAAATTTTTCTAATATGGCAGGAAGATAATCGAAAAAATACTTTTTGTGCGGCACTTCTATCTCGAATACATGCTGATCAAGACGCTTGCCGCTGATTATATCAATGATTCGCACTATATTCCCTTTTTGGTCAAATCTCGAAAATCCCTGCATGAATCTCATGTCGCCCCTTATAAGGTCAAGTATTCTCGCCTCTTTTTCAGGGCTTCTGTAACAGGGAATGGCAAGGGTGCCGAGCTTCAGCATAAATTTTTCATGGAAGACCAGCTTCAGGATTTTCCTTTCGCCAGATTCCAGGTGTATGCATCGTTTTACCCAGTATTTTGGATCTTCTATACCAAAGCTCCGTTCAGACTCATCCCTGAGTACCAGATAATGCTGTCTGTCTATCTGGATTACATCTCCATGGGAAATCTCCATGTACTCACTGGTATCTGTGAATAGCCTGCCGTATTCTCCAAGAGAAAGCGATGGCCGGAGTTGCTTGACAAGATTTTCGACTTCTTTGGCCATAATATCGCCTCATTTCTCCTTATCTGCCTTGTTTGCGGGCAGTTGAAGTACCAAAAACTACGTCTGCATACCCTCCAGCTCGTATCTTCGGCAAACTTGCGAGCTGCATAATCCGGAATAATGTGTGCCTGTATCGTTTGCAGGCTGGATAATGTTGTTTTATCAGCATGGATTTATCCAGATAGCCTGTTCTTTTGTTCTTAAACAATATGCATTAACAGGCCTAATGAAAGCCCTGTTTCAGGATTTATTTTCAGCGAGGAGAATATGAAGGTATCCTGGAAACGGGGAGAATAATCATGGCAATTTGGTTTCCGGCTCGGCATTACAGTGCCCAGAATGCGCAGACGCAGCCTTGTCAATGTCTATAATCTTGGTTTCCCCAACGTATTTTTTTACCTTGTAGGCGCTTATGCCGGATATCTTTCTGGCAATTTCTGCCATGCGGTCCACCTCTTTGTAGATTCTTTCTGTATTTTTATAGTTTGGGTCCTGCTTGTCCAGTTTTTGGAGCATGGTCCATACAAGACAGGAAATCGCCTGTAGAGGCTGGTTTAGCTCATGCGCTGTCGCCCCGGCCATTTCCAGCACACCAGCCAGCTTTTCCTTTTCTATGCGTTCTTTTTGTATTTTTACCTTGTGCGTTACATCAAGGACAAT
The DNA here is from genome assembly GCA_026992735.1 of Deltaproteobacteria bacterium. Classification (GTDB taxonomy): domain Bacteria; phylum Desulfobacterota; class Dissulfuribacteria; order Dissulfuribacterales; family QOAL01; genus QOAL01. The sequence goes on along the minus strand of JALWYO010000105.1, from coordinate 5,257 downwards.
TGCTATTGCCTCGGGTTCTGTGGTAGGGGACTTTAGTGAGGTAATGTGCCATGAGGTCAGGGAGCTGTGAGATGAAGAGTCAGCTGTTCTTATAACCAGTTCAGCATTCTTTTTGCCTGACTGGAGCTGGGCCATGCACTGCATAAAAGGTTTTATGTCCTCTGTGGCTACCAGGGATCTTACCTTTTTCCCCATTATTTCAGCGCGTGTTCTGCCAAGTAGGCGCAGAGCCGCCCTGTTTACATCCTTGATGTGGAGATTTACAAGGTCAAAACGTACTATCCCTATGGAAGGTGGAGCCTCTGTAAAAAATCTGTAGCGCTCATGGCTTTTGCGCATAAGGGACAGCTCCCTTGACATCTTGTTGTATTTGTTGATGAAATACCACAGGCTGAAACCGGCTGTGAAGGCAAGTATTATTAGAAGAAAGGACGAAAGAAATACAAGGCGGTCTGTCTGTTCCATGATGGGCGTTATTGCGCCAGAGGTCATGCCTGCCCTGGAGAGATCAACTGCTGAAGATGAAATGGAAAGCGTATCAAATAGCAGCAGTACTATGGTTACCAGGCAGCACAATAACAGGATTGCTGCAATGAGCTCGTATCTGTAATCTGCAATCTTGTTTTGCAGTATCATGAAGGTTTTCCGCATTAGATAAAGAAAAAAAACACCCCTTTATATTTTAGAAATGCCTTTGCCAGCCAACGCCAATTTGTTGACCCGTCAATTGCAGTGAATTATCGTAGTTATGACAAGCAGAATTCAGGCCGAAGTCCGCGCTGGAACCAGAAAATTTTCATGCAGTCAGTCGGCGGGTTTTGCGGGAGGTTGTCTATTGGCCTGATTTTTTTGTTACATACTTTTTTGTTAAATCTTTTTGCGGTAAAAATTATATGAAATATATTTTTGGCCCGGTTCCATCCAGGCGGCTTGGGCTTTCTCTCGGAGTGGATCTGCTCCCCCCCAAGACATGCAATATGAACTGTATCTATTGCGAATTAGGACCAGGCAAGGGCACTGTGTGTGATATTCGCGAATACACCCCTCTGTCTGATATTCAGGCGGAGATAAGGCATGTCTGTCTGGAAGAGCCACGGGATTTTGACTGTCTCACCTTTACTGCCTCAGGCGAGCCCACGCTTTATAGCAGGCTTGGAGAACTGATTCTGTTTGCCAGGGATGTATGCGGTGGCAGGCCGATAGTAGTGCTTACCAATGCGGGGCTGGTTCACAGGAAAGATGTCAGGGATGCTCTTGCACAGGCAGATTTCGTGCTGCCTTCTCTGGATGCGGTGACCGGGGCCGTATTCCGCAGGATCAACAGGCCGGACCCATGTATAAAGCTCAATGATGTCATAAAAGGGCTTGTCTTGTTGAGGCAGAAAATGAAGGGACGGATGTGGCTGGAAATCCTTCTTGTTCAGGGGATAAATGATTCTGATCAGGAAATAATGGCACTGAAGAAAGCCTTGGCTGTTATAGGTCCAGACAGGGTGCAGCTGAACACGGTTGTAAGGCCTCCGGCAGAAGCATTTGCAAAGCCAGTTGCCAGGAGACGTATGGAAGAGATAAAGGATATGCTTGGGGAGAATGCGGAGATAATTGTGGATTATTCCCGTAAGCTCAGAGAGGGTGCTCCTCTTATGCTGGAATCAGAGATTCTCGACATGCTCAGGAGGAGACCCTTGAGTATCCAGGACATGAAAAAACTGTTCGGAGGATACAGAGGGATTGACGAATTGCTTGCAAGATTGATGGATAATGGTGTAATCGCCAGAAAACGCATGGGAAACCAGGATTTTTACTGTATGTTTCATGACTCACCCATCGATATGGCGGCAGCTTCTTGATCTTTGGATTTATGGTAAGGCCTGTCCATGCCATTTTTTTGATTTTTGTGGTTTTTTTATCGTGATTGGGGTTTATGGAGGTGCTGATGTTTGATTAAGATTGATGGAGATTTGCGAGCAGGCTTTAAGCAGAGCGAAAAAGCGGAGAAAGAAGCTGTAAATGGTTGCGAAAAAGAGAAGAAAAAAGCCGGTTAAGAAACCGGTCAGGATCATAATAAATGCTCAGGCTCCGGAAGAAATCCGGGTGGCGCTGGTTGGTGATAACAAGTTAGATGCCTTTGAACTTGAAAGCCTTGGATATGAAAAGACCAAGGGGGATATATACAAGGGCAGGGTAAAGAATATTGAGACAGGCCTGCAGGCTGTATTCATCGATATCGGTCTGAAAAGAAACGGCTACCTGCCTTTTGACGAGATTCATCCGGATTATTATGGCTATGCTGATAACAAGTCAAAACTTCCCGAACTGCTTAAAAAGGGGCAGGATATCCTGGTACAGGTGGTCAAGGAGGAAACCCCCCTTAAAGGTGCCTATGTGACAACGTATCTTTCCATGCCAGGAAGATATTTGGTACTTATGCCTGGGAGCCCCCAGGTGGGTGTTTCCAGGAAGATAGAGGACGAGAAGGAAAGGAAACGCCTCAAGGATATCTTAAAAAAGTCCAAACTGCCTGAAGGGGTAGGTATTATTGCCAGGACTGCTGCCTACAAGGGCACAAAGGCCGAAATTCAAAAGGATCTCAGGTATTTATCTAGGCTTTGGAACAGCATAAAAAATTCAGTGCAATCTGCAAAAAGCCCTTCTCTCGTATACGAGGACAGGGAGCTTGCCACCAGGTTTATCCGTGATTACCTGACCAGTGATGTATCAGAGATAGTGGTTGACCACAGGGAAACCTATGACAGGGTCAGATCGTTTCTGAAGATTGTAGCTCCGAGATATGTCTCAAAAGCGACATTTTATCAGGGAGATGAGCCTGTTTTTGAGCATTTTGGCATAGAAAATCAGATAGAGCAGATTTTTCAACCCAGGATAGATCTGCCGTCCGGAGGATTTATTGTAATTGAACCTACCGAAGCCTTGGTCAGCATAGACGTGAATTCTGGTAGAAATCTCAAGGAAAAAGATTTGGAAGATACCGCCCTTGCTACTAATCTTGAGGCAGCTGATGAGATTGCAAGGCAGCTTAAACTGAGGGATCTGGGCGGCCTGGTGGTGGTGGATTTCATCGACATGAAAAGCCGGGAAAACAGGCGTAAGGTGGAGCGGACCATCAGACAGTGCCTCAAAAAGGACAAGGCAAAGACGGAGATATCCAGGATCTCCAGGTTCGGACTCCTGGAGCTGGTCAGACAAAAGCTGAAGAGTCCTGTAAGGGCCCTGAGTTATGTGAAATGCCCATGCTGTAAGGGTGTGGGTATGGTCAAATCTGTGGAATCACTTGCTATTCTGTACCTTCGCAAGCTGGGCAGCAAATTGGCCTGCAGGGCAGAAAGCCAGCGTGAGGGACAGCATATGGTCCTGGAGGTTCCTCCCCAGGTTGCTTCTTACCTGGTAAACAGGAAGCGGGCAGAGCTTTTGAGGCTCGAAGAGGATTATTCTGTGACCATACAGATTGAGCCCAAGGACAGGCTTGGGGCTGAAGAACATTATCTTTACTGGGTAAAGGATTGATATCATAATGAAAGAATTGCTTGACGACGTACCTGCTTATATAAGGGATCTCGTTCCATATCCGCCGGGGAAACCTATCGAGGAGCTGGAAAGACAATACGGTGTAAAAAATCCCATAAAACTGGCATCAAATGAAAATTCTATGGGGCCTTCGCCTGCTGCTGTGGAACATTGCAAGGACAGTCTTGCGAAGCTGTTCAGGTATCCCGATGGCAGCGGTTTTTACCTGAAAGAGGCGCTTGCCGGAAAATTCGGGATAAAACAGGAAAATATCTGCCTTGGCAACGGCTCTAATGAGCTGATAGACTTTTTATGCAGGGTTTTTATCAGGCCGGGCCGGGATGCCGTGTCCAGCAGGCCCAGCTTCCTTGTGTATAACAAGATGGTGCAGGTGACCGGAGGCACTAACCGCATAGTGCCTCTCAAGAATTCCAGGCACGACCTGCATGCCATATCTTCAGCAGTTACATCTTCTACTAGGTTGATATTTTTAGACAATCCTAACAATCCAATGGGCACTGTGATAGCAAGGGGAGATTTTGACAGGTTCCTTGATGACCTGCCCGGGCATCTATTGGTGGTCCTGGACGAAGCCTACGGGGAATTTGTGCGGCCAGGCACGGACACGCCCCGGGGCGTGGATTATATACATACTGATCCAAGGGTGGTTACATTGCGGACCTTTTCAAAGGCCTATGGCCTTGCAGGTCTGAGGGTAGGTTACGGCATCATGGACAGTCGTATATGTCAACTTATTGAACGTGTGCGTCAGCCATTCAACGTCAACCTGCTTGCCCAGGAAGCAGCACGCGCTGCCCTGGAAGATACTGACCATCTGGAGAAGACCCTGGCCAACAATCATGTTGAGATGGAGCGGCTTTCTGAGGAGTTGAAGGCAATGGGCTGCCGTCCTCTGGAGAGTCAGACCAACTTTATGTTGGTGGATACTTTTAGGGACGCTGCCCAGGTATATGAGGCCATGCTTTACAAGGGTGTTATAATAAGGGCAATGGGCGCCTATGGTTTCCCTACTTTCATACGGATTACCGTGGGTCTTCCACAGGAGAATCAGCGTTTTCTCCAGGCCTTTTCACAGGTGCTGGACCAGATTTCTGTCAAAGAGAGGTAGGAAATATGGCAAGGCCGCCAAAGTGCAGAATTGTGGACAGAGAACCTTCCGTAACATATTTCAAGCCAAGAGGGATCCCTCTTAGAGATCTGGAAGAAGTGACCTTGACTGTAGAGGGAGCAGAGGCCCTCAGGCTCAGCGAGATCGAGGGTTTGGACCAGGATGCTGCTTCAGAGCGTATGGGTATTTCCAGGCAGACATTTGGGAGGATACTTGCCGAGGCGCGCAAGACTGTTGCAATAGCTGTTGTGGAAGGACTGGGCCTGCGAATAGAAGGTGGGAACTATAGGTTGGCCGGACGGGCTTGATCTTGATATGACTGCCACAGGGTCTTTTCTGATAGAGGCATATCTGTCTGATACAAGGATCGTCTTGAAACAAGGGGACATCACCGGCGAGCATGTTGATGCAATAGTCAATGCGGCCAACTCCAGGCTGCTCGGCGGCGGGGGCGTGGATGGTGCTATCCACGCGGCAGCAGGTCCGAAACTGCTGGAGGAGTGCAGACAGATCGGTTGGTGTGATCCTGGACAGGCAGTGGTTACAGGTGCTGGAAGGCTCAGGGCAAAATACGTCATTCATACCGTGGGGCCGGTATGGAGA